>JASFFN010000201.1:0-4834 GCA_050124275.1 Roseobacter sp.
CCTGCATATGATCGAAGGGCTCGACCTCACATGGTCGGTCGGCTTGATTGGCGGTGACATCATGAATACACCGCTGGCGCAAATGTCTTTGGAGCGGGGCGGCAGCTTCCGCGTTGGGCTTGAAGACAACTGGTTCGAGCCGAGCAACCTTGAGCAACTGGCGCGCGCCAAGGAGGTGATCGATCGTGTGGGCCGTCCGATTGTGACGGGCGCCGAAGCGACCGCCTGGCTCAACCGCAATTAATAGAGATCACACAATCAAACCTTGCTCTATCGCTTCGCGAAAAAATGAACGGAGAATTTGACATGACTGAAGACACGAAAACACCAAACGAGAATGGAATCGACCGTCGCGGTTTCATGACGGCAAGCGCTGCCGGAATGGCCGGCATGGCGGCAGGCGCGGTTGCTGGCGGCGCTGCGCAGGCACAAACCATCATCCCCGATCCTGAAAACATCTGGACCAATTCGAACACCGGCAAGCGCGTTGTCATCATCAACGACGCCCTGCTGCAGGTTGGCCCGCCGCTGGCGGTCCACCTTGCCAAAGCCGGACACGACCTCGTGCTCGCGCAGCCGGCAGAGGGTCTGGTCGCAGAGTGCGAAGCGGCCGGCGCAAAGGTCGTTGTCGTCGAGGGCGTCGAGCAAGAAGGCCCGAACGACGAGTCGAACCCCGAGCACGCGAAGATGATGGTCAAGGCGGCGATGGACAACTTCGGCGGCTTCGACTCGGCCTATTTCCGGACCGCCAAGCATGGCGGCACGGATATTCTTGGTGCGACGAAGGAGTCTATGCAGGCATCCTTCGACTCGAATTACGTTGCCGTGGCCTATGCGCTTCAGGCAGTGTTGCCGCCGTTGATGGAGGCGGGCCGGGGTCAGGTCGCGATCCTCACAAGCGCCTCGGCTGTGGCACCCTACTACGATTTTGTCGAGTACGTGACGATGCGGGCGGCCGCCAACATGCTGATCCAGGCTGCAGCGATGACGGCGGCGCCGAAAGGCGTCTGCGTCAACGCCATTGGCACCAACTTCCTCAACTATCCTGATGCGGTGAAATCTTATGGCGGCGAGGATGCGATGGCTGCAGTCGCGGAGCGCATCCCAGCCGGACGCTTTGGCGAACCGGAGGAAGCGGCGCATGTCTTTGGCGCCCTGCTTGACGGCAAAAACATGTTCACAACGGCCCAGACGCTCATGATCGACGGCGGCTATCACAATAAAATGGACAGCCTCAGCCCGGAAGCCTGATTGAAGAGACAGGGACGTTGCGACCTGCGGTCTTCGCAGGTCGCCTTTGCCTCGCAAAATCGCTTTCGCACATTCGAATGCACCCGTCCTTCGCGGCGACGTGATACCGCACCTGCAGGAAATTGACGGCGACATCTACGACGAGGACATGGAATAGGCATAATGCACATAACAAACCGCTTCAATTGCTCGGGCTTCGCTCCGAAGCTTAAGTGGGCCGCTCTCGCGGCAGCGGTCATGGTCGTTTCGCCCCTGCTGGCCGTTGCAGTTGCCTACCCCGCCGAGGCACAAGAATCGCGGGGCAAATCCATCGGTAGCCAGGAAGATCCGGTCAATCGGCTGAATGAGATACAAGAGCGCCGTCAGGATCGGGATTTCCTTATCCAGTCCGACCCTTTAAAGACGTATCGTCAGGGTTTGGACGACTGGCAGCAGTCTTTGTATGACCGCACAGGGCTGAGGCTCGGCGCGACGCTGACGCATGTCGTCCAAGGTGTGACAGACACCTTTCCCGATGCGGATGATATCGGCGTCGCAGGTACGGCGTCGATTGTCGGGTCGTGGGAGTTGGCGAACAGAGGCTCGCCAACGCAAGGCGAACTTGTTTTTGGCATTGAAGGCCGTTGGGATTATGGAACAACTGGCCCCGAAGCCCTCGGTTTTGAAAGCATTGGCAGTGGGATTGGTACGGCGGATACGTTTGACAAATACGCACCAAGGATTATCCTTCGCGAAATTTTCTGGAGACAGGGCTCACCCGAGGCCGGATGGTCCTACCGGATCGGCAAGATCACACCGGACGGGATACTCGCGGCATCCGATTACTTCGACTCGACAAGCGCGTTTCTGCCCACAGGCAGCACAGGCGCGAACGCGATCGGATTTCCAGATTCAGGAATTGGTATCATCGGCGCATGGTACCCAAATTCGAACTTTCGCATAGCTGCTTTGATTTCGGATGCGAACGCGGATCGTTTTGACACGTTCAAGTACAGCGGCGGAGAATTTTTCAAGGCCATCGAATTTCAGGCGCATCTGTTACCGCCGCGCAGCGATGATGCGGGATACTCTACGCTCACGTTCTGGCATACGGACGGAACGGAAGATGGTCTTCCGATCAATGGGAGTTCGGGTGAGGATGGCGCTGGTGTCTTTCTCAAAATCGAAGAACCTCTTACGCGTGACGGAAGAAACATTGGTATCTTCCGCTACGGCAAGAGCTTTGACGGCGCGGCATTGCTTTACAAGCAACAGGCGTCCATCCACTACGTGCGGAAAGATCCCGGAGATCCTTTTGGTCTGAAAAACGATCTTCTCGGGCTGGCCGTGAATTGGATTGACCCCGAAGATCCAACGGCGCAGGAAGAATACGATTTCGAAGCGTTCTATCGAATGCCTTTGGCTCCCACCTTGGATTTATCCGTGGCCTATCAGGCGATCTTTGATCCGGCTTTCAATCCCGACATCGACGTATCACATGTGTTCAGCCTACGCCTAAGAAAGACCTTCTGATGCGTTATGAAATCGCCGGAGCGGCAACTGTCAGGACGCCGCACGCGAGAGGTGGTAGAGCTCACGTTGCGCGGACATCAGTTTTGGAGGCAGTGCTCCAATCTTTTCGGAATGCCGAATGGCGACAGTCAGTCTTCCTTCAGCTTCCTGCGCGGCTTTAAGCGAGGCTAAAACTGCTGAAAAATCGGGCATTGAGTTAGCAACTCCCTTGGATCAGTTGCTCGCCAGCGTGGGGGAGCAGTTCATTTGCCTGCGGTCTTGCCATCTTTTTGATGCCGTTGTTGTTCGATTTCACGCAACCGCCCCCATGTTGGCAAAAGTGATTTTTCGATTATGGCCGTCCGACTGCGGGTTTCTTGTAGTTTGCGGACCTCGTCACGCAGAGCAGACAGTTCTTCCAGACCCTTCAGTTGCGCATGTCTGCCCAAAACCTCCTGAGCAGACCTCGCCTGTTGAAGACTGATTTCGCCCTGCGATGCTGTCTCGGCAATGTGAACTGAGGCCGCCACGATGTCCTCGACGGTATCCAGTTTCAGGTTCTCGGCCAACTGAAGATAGTCGGAACGTCCCGGCGGTCGCACCCGATCAATGAGCCATTGAGCAATGGCGGGATTTCCATCTTCCAACTCCTCAGAAATGATTTCGGTGGCACGCCCGAGCATTTGCTCCAGTTGCTCTCCCGCAAGTCGTGCCGCGCGCGCCTTTACGCCACTGGCCCCCGGTGGCCTGCCCGGTGATCTCGGCGGTCTGTGACCTGGGAGGAACTTGCCATCCGGACCGCGTTTGCTCTTGGTCTCGTCGTGAGCCATAGCGACGTTAATTCCATAGTTAATACGTCAATATGACTGACATAATAGCATCAAGCTATGTAGCTGTCAGCATAAACGTTCAGTGGAGTTTCCACGAGCTTAACGCCGAAACCAGTCATTCATGCACAAGGCAGCGAACGACAGTAGAGAGCCCGGAGCCGTCCTTGGCAGTGCGCGCAGAAGCCGTCGCAAAGGGCGCTTAGCGGCCGTTCCTTGAGGCTTTCGCCAGGTTCCAAAGTGCAAACACTACAGTTGCAATTTCTTGCGGCCAGAATGTCCGGTTGCCTTGGCAAATCAAGTTTTCTCGTTGTTCAAGTTGCGATTGGATTTTCGGAACTCCGTTGGTGTCAAACCATTCGCTCGGCGAAAAGCGCGGGTAAAGTTCGCCTGGTCCGTAAAACCGAGCGAGGCGGCAATGTCCGCAATTGATCGTTCCGTCGCAGTAAGCGCTTCGCGCGCGTATTCCTGACGGACAACGTCGATCTCACGGGAAATGTCGGACCCGACCGTTGCCAAGCGCCGTTTCAGTTTCTGTTGGCTCATCGATGAGAGGGCTGCGCACTCAGATGCCGTCAAGCCACCCCTCCCTATATGGGCGCGCAACATCTGGCGAAAAGAGCGGACGAATTCAGGCACATCCTTGTCCTTTTCCGCGTTCTGAGCTTTGTCGAAAGTCGCGTTTTCGAAGGGCGTTGCCAGCCAGGAGGACGGGAAACGGAGCCGAAAACCCATTCGGTCTCCCTTGATCGGCTGCATCAGGTCGAACTCGGGCGGGAGTGCTTTGGGATCGCAGACCACAACAGTCATCTGCGAGGGATCGAGGTGATTGTGCAATGCGCGACGCAAAATGGCCAAGCCGAGCCCCACCATGAAGGCATCGTTCTGTGCCGGCAGGACAGTCGGTTCGAAGGCGCGCCGCTCCCCAAGTGTTGCAATCGCACCATCGAGGTGAAGAAATTCCTCGGCCGAAGATGCCATCCTGTTCGCCGTTGAAACAAAGATCGACAGATAATCGCCAACGGTCGCGGCACGGGCCTCCGCATCCGCAAGCGTTGGCCAGCCGTCAAGGTTCAGACCAGAAGCCACGCGAGCGGCCAAATAGCAGTCCTGTGCCGCTTCTGCTGCGTTCTCGACAAATTGCGTGATGACCATCACATGAACCGAAGCCTCTGGATCAAACGACATCTTCTCGCTCAATCCGACATTCTCGAACACCGGCTCAGGATCGACACCACGCTTGCGCAGTTCCGTCGCAAATGGCC
>JASFFN010000202.1:0-4813 GCA_050124275.1 Roseobacter sp.
TTCCAAAGGCAACTCGGGCGGGCCGCTGGTCGACATGTGCGGTCGCGTCGTCGGCGTGAATACTTTTGTGGTACAGGGGCCGATGCGAAACCTGAATTTCGCGTTGGCAACCGACGATCTGTTGCTATTTCTGCAAGACACCCCGGCGGACCCGGTCGTGTCTTCCGAGGCCTGTGTGCCATTGGTTGCGCGCCCCTCCGCAGCACCGCTTGCCTCGAGCCAATAACAGGCGGGCCGAATGAGCGAAGCTTTCCTGACGAATACCTCGACCGAAGGGATAAAACCCTTGGGCACCGCGCCGCAGCGGTCTTTCGAGCTGGTCAGCGAAACGGTGCGCGACAAGTTCGGCGACGCGCATGCCGCGCTTTTCGCGGAGCCGGTGCCGACGCAATACGGTGACCGGTTCGATTGGTATACGGCGGTGAAGGGAAAGGCTGTCCCGCTGGCCGAGGCAGCTTCTCCGGATGAAGTCCGTGATCGGCTTTCAGGCATGGTCGCCGACATCAAGGGTTTGGCGGATGAATTGCTGGCATCGAAGCTCGCCGAAGATCAGCGCCTGGGCGAAGCTTTGGCCAACGCGCTGGAGATTCCGGGCGAAACGGCGATTTTCGTGGTCGAGCCCGCCGATGGCGGCCCGCGACAGCCCGTTCTCGTGAACTGGGCATGGACACGCGACGAGCAAGTCGCCGTGCGTGGTGTGCTGACCGGCCTCGACAAGCGCGCGCCTTCGAAACAGCCCGGCTATGTGGCGCCGATGGCGGCCGCAGCGCCCGTCCTGGCCGGGGTCAACCCGTTCTGGTGGTGGCTGGTCTGGCTCGGCTGGGGGGTTCTGGCGTTTCTGATTGCCTCGGTGATCGCGTTGCTGATCGAGCCCTGTGCGCTTCGCGTCACCTGGCTGCCGGACATGTGCAAGAAAGTCGAGGTCATTACGGACAGCTTTGCCGAAGAGCGCGCCGCATTGGAGGATCAGATTGCGTTGGTTCAGAAGGAAATCGCGATCAAGGACCGCCTTTGCCAGCCGGATTTCGCGCAACTGCCTATCCCGGAACCCAGACCGGTTGTTCCCCCGCCAACGGGTATCCAGCCCAGCCTGCCGATCGATCCCGAGGTGGACCGCCGCGCGGAAGCTGCCGGTGCGAAGCGCGGCGATCTGTCGTTTACGCTCGTTTGGGAAGGCACCGACGATCTTGATTTGCACACGACTTGTCCAACGGGGGAAACTCTGTTTTTTCTGGATAAAGTGCGTTGCAACGGGGTGATGGATCTGGACATGAACAGCTTTCAGGTGGTGCCCAACCCGGTCGAGAACGCTTTTTTCACCGACCCGGCCGCGGGAGACTACCGGGTCAGGGTGAACCTTTACAGGCAACGCGAAGGCTCGGGCCCGATCAGCTTTACCCTGCAGGTACGTGAAGGCGCACGCGTCACCACTCAGAAAGGGACGGTTTCCGCCAATGAACAAAACTGGCAGTATGTTTACAGGTACAAGGGCAAATGATGTTTGAAGAACGCGCTGGATCACTGAAGAAGCTTGTCGATTTCGGCGACGAGATCGCCCTTGTCCCTTACAGCGGGGTGCAGATGCTCGATTTCGGCTTCGTGCTCGACGCGGTCGACGTCAAATCATCCAGATTCATTGAGAGGGTCACGCGCGAAGAGCAGGGCGAGGTCGAGCGCACGCTCATTCCGCTGTCCGGCAATGAGGCCCTTGACGCGGAAGTCCTGGAAGCATCGCAGGACACCGACGATGCGTATTCTGTGCGGCCCATCGCTGCGCTGGAGCCCTTTCTGGAGAAGTGGGTGCCCGTTCCCGTGCTGCGCGTCAAGAACCAGCGCGGTGCGAGCGGCGAAGAGTTGTTTGATCCCGGACCTTGCAGCTGGGCGCGGATGCGCGTCGTTGAACTGGAGACGCCCGATCCGGAAACCGGACATACTCACCGTGTGCAACTGGCGCTGGACACCAATCTGGCAGCTGACGAACAACCGTCGCACTACATTGCGCCGGCGCGGGCCGACGCCGAAAAGCCGCGCGATTTCAGATTGGTGTCGGACCCTGCCCACATGGATTGGTTCCTGCGCCGACTGGAGCGGGACGAAGACGGCAACCTGATCGACTTGCAGCTTTGGGTATCGGACTGGCTCAAGGCGCTTTTCATGGACTTCAAACGCGCCGAACGACCGGGACGGCAAATCCTCGAACAAAACCTGCCGCACCAGTTCGAACACTGGGCGCGCTATCTGGCCTATCTCAAGCTGATCGAGACAGCCGTCAGCGCCCCCAAAATCAGATTTGTCAATACCGTGTCCGAGCGCGATGCGGTAACGCCCGTCTCCGTGGATCTGGTGCTCGATATCGGCAACAGCCGTACCTGTGGGATACTCATAGAGCAGTTTGCTGGTGAAAGTAACGTAGAGCTCACCCGTTCGTTCCCGCTTGAAATCCGTGACCTGTCGCGTCCGGAATTGATGTATTCGGGCCTTTTCGAAAGCCGCGTGGAGTTTGCGGAACTGCGGTTTGGTGACGAACGCTTCGCCAGCAGGTCAGGTCGCCGAAACAGTTTTCTGTGGCCGAGTTTCGTGCGGCTCGGCCCCGAGGCCATGCGGCTGGTGCAGGGCGAGGCGGGAACGGAAATGATATCCGGTCTGTCTTCGCCCAAACGCTACCTGTGGGACGATGCGGCGATGGCGCAGGACTGGCGGTTTCACAATCACATGGATCCGAACAATCTGCCCAAGTCCGTCCGTGCCGCCATGCGCCACCTGAACGAGGCGGGAGACGTTCTTGAGCAATTGCGCAGCGATATCAGGCAAGGCTTGCGTCGCGCAGGCACGGCAAGCCTGACGCCGGCGATCCGACCGCGGTTTTCGCGCTCGGCGCTCTATGGCTTCATGTTGGCGGAGATCATCGCGCATGCCCTCATTCAGGTAAATGACCCCGCGTCCCGGGCACGCCGTGCCCAAAGCGATCTGCCACGCAGGTTGAACCGCATCATCCTCAGCCTGCCGACGTCCACCTCGATGCAGGAGCAGGCGATCATGCGGTCGCGCACCGCCGGGGCCCTGCAACTGGTCTGGTCGATGCTCGGGATCGCCGACGGCGACAGCACGATCTCGCGGCGCCCGGAACTGGTGATCGAATGGGACGAGGCAAGTTGTACCCAACTGGTCTATCTCTACAGCGAATTGACGCAGAAGTTCGAAGGTCGCATCGATACTTTCCTGACCCTGAAGGGGCGCGACCGGCAGGTGGCCGGAGGCTCCGAACCACAGCCGACACTGCGTCTCGCCTGCATCGATGTCGGTGGCGGCACGACGGATCTGATGGTGACCACCTATCGCGGCGAAGCCAACCGGGTGCTGCATCCCGATCAGACGTTCCGCGAGGGTTTTCGCGTCGCCGGCGACGATCTGGTGCATCGCGTCATCAGCGCCATCGTGATTCCACGCCTGCAGGACAGTATCGAACAGGCCGGCGGCCACTATGTCGGCGAGAAGATGCGCGAGCTCTTTGGCGGTGACCGGGGCGGGCAGGATCAGCAGGCCGTTCAGCGGCGCAAGCAGTTTTCGGTGCGTGTTCTGGTGCCCTTGGCGGAGGCCATGTTGTCCGCTGCGGAACGCTCGGAGGAATACGGCCGGATCGACCTCGCGGTAGCAGATGTGCTCGGTCTGGACCCGCGCGGGACGGATGCGATGGAAGAGGACAGGCCTGCGGGAATGCCGCTGGAAGTGTTGCAGTATCTTGAGCAGGCGGCAGTTGACTGCGGCGCAGACAAGTGGCGGCTTTCCGAGATGACGATAAGCACCGCGCGCGAGGACGTGGATGCGATATCGCGCGAAGTTTTCCAGAAAGTCCTGAGCAACATGTGCGAAGTGATCGAACATCTCGGATGTGATATCGTTCTGCTTACGGGGCGTCCCTCTCGCCTGCCCGCCGTGCGATCGATCGTCGAGGAGATGATGGTGGTGCCGCCGCATCGGCTGATTTCGATGCATCGTTACAAAACGGGGCGCTGGTATCCGTTCCGTGACCCCGTTTCCCAGCGCATCGGCGATCCGAAATCGACGGTTGCGGTCGGGGGTATGCTGATCGCCCTGTCCGAAAGCCGGATTCCGAACTTCAAGGTTACGGTCGATGCCTTTAAAATGAAATCGACCGCCCGATTCATCGGCGAGATGGATCGGAACGGGCAAATCCTTCGGGAGCGGGTGCTCTTTTCCAATATCGATCTCGACAGGAAGGGCCGTTCAGGGGACCAGATTGCGACGCTCAAGATGTTTTCGCCGGTGCATATCGGCGCAAGGCAACTCGACCTTGAGCGATGGACGACGACACCGCTCTACCGGCTTGATTTTGCGAATCCCGGCGCTCAGTCCCGTCCGTCACCGATTGAAGTCACGCTCGAGAAAGATGAAGGCGATGATGATGACGCTCAGACCTCGGTTGCCGTCTTGCGGCGCGAGCGGTTGCGGGAAGCATTCGTGATTACGGAACTGGTGGACGCGGAAGGCGACGTCATGAAACCCAGCGATGTAACACTGAAATTGCAAACGCTGGGGTTCGAAGATGAATATTGGATCGACACCGGGGTCTACCGGATATGAGGATGGCTGGAGCGACAAACGGTGTGGTGTCATGACGGATAAGAACGTGCTGGCGGATCGGTGTTTCGAGGTTTCGAAGCTGACGCAGGCGGCGCTGGACTGGGTCAATCGGGCAGAGAATGCCGAAACCGTCGGTCCCAAGCACAAAAGCCTGACAAAACTGTTGCGGCGCAGCGCGCGTCGGGCGGAGCGGCTGGGAAAATCCGCACGC
>JASFFN010000203.1:0-4811 GCA_050124275.1 Roseobacter sp.
AGTGCACCGATGCGATACCGACATTATACCGACACGAAACCGACGCCCGAAATCAGTCATGCGCTACCCCCAGATAGGCGTCGATCACGTCCTGATTGTTGCGCACCTCATCGGGCGTGCCGTCGCCGATCTTCTTGCCGTAATCCATCACCACCACGCGGTCGGACAGGTCCATCACCACCCCCATGTCGTGCTCGATGAGCGCGATCGTCGTGCCGAATTCATCATTCACATCAAGGATAAAGCGGCTCATGTCCTCTTTCTCCTCCACGTTCATCCCCGCCATCGGCTCGTCCAGCAGCAACAGCGACGGCTCCGCCGCCAGCGCGCGGGCCAGTTCGACGCGCTTCTTCAGCCCGTAGGGCAGCCGCGCCACCGGCGTCTTGCGGATCGCCTGAATCTCGAGAAAATCGATAATCTTTTCAGCAACTTCACGGTTCGCCGTCTCTTCTGCCTCGGCCTTTCCGCGCCAGATGGCCTGCCGCCACAGCCCCGTCTTCATATGGGTGAGACGTCCCGTCATCACGTTGTCCAGCACCGACATGCCCTCGAACAAGGCGATGTTCTGGAATGTGCGCGCGATACCCTGCCGCGCGACCTGATAAGGCTTCAATCCGGGGCGCGGTTCACCCTTGTACCAGACCTCGCCCTCCTGTGGGATGTAAAAACCCGAGATCACATTGAGCATCGACGATTTGCCAGCGCCGTTCGGCCCGATTATGGCGCGTATCTCCCCTTCACGGATATCGAAAGAAATGTCCTTGATCGCTTCGACGCCACCAAACCGCAACGTGATGTTGCGCATCTCCATCAGCACGCCGCCAATCTTGCGGCCATCCGCGGTGATGAAGCCTTCGCTTTGATCAAACATCAAAACACCTCCCGAATGACATGTGTCCACGGGATGGTGGGCGGGGCGAAGGCGCAGCCGAGCGTCGTACCATCATTCCGCCGCCAGCCTCGTCCTCGCAGGCACAACCGCGGCATCACGCACTTCAAGCGTTGCCGAGATCGAGCCCTTGCGCCCGTCTTCGTAGGTGACTTCGGTCGTCGTGCTGATCGAGCGGGATCCATCGTACAGCGCCGTTATGATGTCGGCGTACTTCTCCTCGATGATGCGCCGACGCACCTTCCGAGTGCGGGTCAACTCCCCATCGTCCGCGTCGAGTTCCTTGTGCAGCACGACAAAGCGGTGCACCTGACAGCCGGACAGCATCTCATCCGCCGCGATCGAGCGGTTCACCTCCTCCACATGGCTCTGAATCGTGTCCATGACCTGCGGATGCCGGGCAAGTTCCTGATAGGAGGCATAACCAATGTTGTTGCGCTCCGCCCAGTTGCCGACCGCAGTGAGGTCGATGTTGATGAACGCCGTGCACTCATCACGACCGTTACCGAATACCACGGCTTCTAGGATATTTGGGAAGAATTTCAGCTTGTTCTCGACGTATTTCGGTGCAAAGAGCGAGCCATCCGCCATCTTTCCCACGTCCTTCGCGCGGTCGATGATGCGCAGATGACCAGTGCCTTCTTCAATGAACCCGGCATCGCCGGTGGCCACCCAGCCGTCCGGGTCCTTGGTGCCGGCCGTACTTTCCGGATTTTTAAAATATTCAACAAAAACACCCGGACTGCGGTAAAAAACTTCTCCATTATCGTCTATTCTCAATTCGACCCCGGGACAACTGACGCCGACAGTATCCGATCGGACCTGCCCGTCCGGTTGCGCCGTGATGAACACGGTCGCTTCGGTCTGACCGTACAGTTGCTTCAGGTTGATACCGAGCGCGCGGTAAAAATCGAAAATCTCCGGCCCGATCGCCTCGCCAGCGGTGTAGCCCACCCGGATGCGACTCAGGCCCAGCGTGTTTTTCAGCGGTCCGTAAATCGCCAATTCGCCGATGTTGTATTTGATCCGGTCCCACCAGCTGACCGGCTTGCCGTCGAGTATATCCGCGCCGACCTTGCGGGCATGCGCCATGAAGACATCGAAGAGCCATTTCTTGAAGCGCCCGGCATCCTCCATCCGGATCATCACGTTGGTCAGTTGCGTCTCGAACACGCGCGGCGGCGCGAAATAATACGTCGGTCCGATCTCGCGCAGATCCGTCTGCATCGTATCCGCGCTTTCCGGGCAGTTTGTGCAAAAGCCCGTCCACATCGACTGTCCGACGGAAAAGATGAAATCGCCAACCCAGGCCATCGGGAGATATGCCAGAATCGAATCCGTCTGGCGCAGATCATCGAACTCGGATGAGGATTTCGATGTTTCGATGACATTGCGGTTGCTCAGCACAACGCCCTTCGGCTTGCCCGTCGTGCCGGAGGTGTAGAGCATGACGCAGATGCTGTCGTAGCTCAGGCACTCCTGCCGCCTGGTGATCTCGCCCAGCAGTTCGTCGCGTTTCGCACGCCCCGCCGCCTGAATGTGGCTATACTGGTGCAGGCGCGTGTGATCGTATTTGCGCAGGCCGCGCGGGTCGAGGTAAACCATCTGCTCGAAGTCCGGCAACTGAGCCTGTATCTCGATGACCTTGTCGACCTGTTCCTGATCGCCCGCGATAATGAAGCGCGCGCCGCAGTGCGCCAGTACATAGGCCATCTCTTCAGCGACAGCATCCTGATAAAGTGGAACGGGAACGGCTCCCGCCATTTGGGCCGCGACCATCGACCAGTAGAGATGCGGACGGTTGCGCCCGATGATGGCGACAAAATCGCCCTCGCGAAGACCAAGATCGACGAGACCCATGGCAAGCGCTTCGACCTCTTCCAGCGTCTCGGACCACGACCAGGTTTGCCATATCCCGTATTCTTTTTCGCGATAGGCCGGCGCCGTCGCGAATACTTTAGCGTTTCTGTGCAAGAGCGCCGGGATGGATTGCGGTCCATCAGCGCGCTCGATACGCGTACTCAAGCTAATGTCCTCCCAGACGATGCCTTATTGCGGCGAGCGCGGCCTTTTGGCCGTCGTACCGATAACAAAGTAAGTTTTGAGACGAAGGTCAACTTATAAGTGGACCGCTGGCTTTCCGATAAGCGTCACGCCCGCAGCGACAGCACCGCGCGCTCCAGAACCTGAAGGCCCGCGACAAGGTCTTCTTCCCTTGTGTCTTCCTCGAAAGCGTGGCTGATCCCGTCGATCGAGGGCACGAAGAGCATGGCGACGGGCATCAGGCGCGAGAGGTTGGTCGCGTCATGCAGCGCGCCCGAGGGCATTTTCCGCCATTTTCCAGGGGCCACCTGCTCTGCCGCTGACCACAGCGCACGCTGAAAGCCGGGATCCATCTGCACGGGCTCCAACCCCAATAGAGGGCCGAAAGACACCCCCATGCCACGTTCCCGTGCCACTTGAGACGCCGTGTCGCGCACGATGGCCTCCATCCGCCCCAGCCGCGTCGCGTCTCCATCGCGCCACTGCATCGAGAATTCCGCCCGGCCCGGAACAATGGAGGAGGCGTTGGGGTGCAGGCTCACATGCCCGATGGTCCACACCGTCTGCGGCGTCACGACGTTGCGGAAACGATCCGCAAGCAGGGTATTGAAGGCCGCCACGGCCTGGAAGGCATCGCGCCGCAGGTGCATCGGCGTCGTGCCCGCATGGTTCTGCTCACCTTCGAAAGTAATGTTCATGTCCCGGATACCGACGATATCCGTCACCACGCCGATCCGCTCACCAGTCGCGTGCAATGTCGGCCCCTGTTCGATGTGCATTTCGATGAACCCGGTGAATTGCGCGGGATCGACGGCCCCGGTGACCATGTCAGCCATGCTCTTGCGGGCCTCGGCAAAGTTTTTCCCCGCGTGATCCTTGAGCCTGTCCGCCGCGCTGGCATCCAGGTGCCCGGACCAGATCGCAGACCCGGTCGTCACGCCAAAGCGGCCTTCTTCGTCCTGAAAGGATACGACCGAAACCGGCGGCCCGCCATTTGATCTGCACGCGCGCGCCACCTCCAGCGCCGCGATGACGCCCAGGGCACCGTCAAGCCATCCGCCTTCGGGCTGGCTGTCACTGTGGGAACCGAGCAGAAGCGACGGCGCATCCGCGAGCCCGAATAGATTTCCCGTCGCATCAATCTCGACCCTGAGCCCGGCCTCCTTCATTTTATCCGCAAGCCAGCGCCGGGCCGCGATGTCAGCCTCGGAAAAGGCAGGGCGCACGACACCTTTGCCGACGCCGCTGGTCCCGAATGTGCGCAGCCGGTGCAGGTCGGACAGGAACCGTTGCGGATCAACCATCAGCCTTTCCAAACACGGTTTGTGACCATCGCAACACTTCTATGCGAGATAATATCTTTCCCTGCGATATGGCTCATCATGGCATGATCACTCCGCCGCAACCTTTGAATCTGCCTTTTCCACCCGTACGGCCGAGAATTTGAACTCGGGGATCTTTCCGTAAGGATCGAGCGCAGGATTGGTCAGTATATTGGCCGCGGCTTCTACATATGCGAATGGGAGAAAAACCATGTCGGGGGCGACCGCCCGGTCCGCCCGCGCCATGATCGAGATGCTGCCGCGCTTGGTTGTCAGCACGACATGCTCCCCCGGCGACACGCCCAGTTTCCGCAGTGTTGACGGATGCAGGGAGCAGTTGGCCTCCGGTTCCACCGCGTCCAGCACCGCGGACCGCCGTGTCATCGACCCGGTATGCCAGTGCTCCAGTTGCCGCCCGGTGGTCAGTATCATGGGGTAGTCGGCATCCGGGACATCGTCCGGCGGGATCACGCTCGCCGGTGTGAACCGCGCCCGTCCGTCGGGACGCGGGAACCCGTCGCCGAAGACGATCGGCTGGCCGGGATCCTCCGGGCTCA
>JASFFN010000204.1:0-4809 GCA_050124275.1 Roseobacter sp.
TCGTCATTGAAGCAGTGGCTCCTTTGGAAAGTTCTCCTTACTTTTTGCGCCATTGAAATCTGCAAATGTCAAGCGTGGCTTACGGGTTTGGCGTGGGTCATGCACCAGCAAAAGGCAGCCTCGTACAAGACCCCGGTCGAAGAACACTTGTCGGCGAAACCACTCGACCCGCCTGGAATGACGGAGACATGCGCCAAGTGCAGCAGTGGAAACTTAAACGCCGCGTCGATCATCCGCACGCAATGATCCCTGCAGATCGCCTCGATCGTATTCACGCGGTCGATGATGTCCCGGGATGCGACGTCATAATCATAGAAAGCGCCCGGTCTTGCGCCGGTGGCCAGAAGGCCGGAGTTTTGGGGTCCGCTTGTAAAGGTATCGAAGCCGCGGCTCTCGCAGAGTGGCAGGAACGTGTCGAACGCCTTCTGCTCCGGCAGGGTGTACCGGCCCGCAGGCAGGAAGAGATCGAAATTTCCGCGTTCCGCCAGCATCCGGCACACTTCCCATTTATTGATGCCGCCGCCGAGCGTGGCGCGCCTCTTCATCCGGGAGCACCCGGTAAAGTTTCCGCAAGGGCGCCGAGCCAAACTCCAACTCGGTAAACGTCACCGCTCCCATGGCCCAACCGGTCCCAATGCCGCGCCTTCAGGGCTATATGTTTCCCCTGTTCTTGCGGCAAACATGGAAAGGAGTTCCAATGCAAAACCAATACATCGAAAGCGCGGCTTGCAGCAAAGAGGCCGGCTGACCTGATTTGCCGGCGCATCGGGGCCGTCTGCGCGGTGACGTTTTTCGGGATATACGGGTGGCGCCAAGACGCAGGTTGCGTGGAATTGTCCTCAGGTGCCGAGGATGACTTGACGCCTGTGCGCTCTGAGGTCATCACATGTGGCGAAACATCAAGGGATGGGAAATGGCTCGGCCAACACCTGAAGGCACCGGATTGCCCGGACAAAACGAGGAGCGCGCGAAATCCAGGAAGTTGGGTTCGCTGAAGGCTTTATTGCCTTTTCTGCGTCCGTATCGCGCGCTTGTCTTCGGTGCGCTGGCGGCCCTTGTTGTCACGGCCATCATCTCGCTGACACTCCCGCTCGCGGTGCGCAGGGTGGTCGACAACTTTTACACCAAGGATCCCCTGACGCTGGATCTCTATTTTGCCGCGGCCCTGGCGATCGCCGGCCTGCTCGCGATCGGCACCGGTTTGCGCTATGCGCTCGTGACACGCCTTGGCGAGCGGGTGGTCGCCGATATCCGCAAGGCGGTGTTCGACCGTGTCATTGGCATGAGCCCGGCTTTTTACGAAAAGGTCATGACAGGCGAGGTTCTGAGCCGCATCACCACGGATACGACACTGATCCTGTCCGTGATCGGATCATCGGTGTCCATCGCGCTGCGCAACATTCTGATTTTCATTGGCGGGCTCGTGCTGATGCTGCTGACATCCGCCAAGCTCACGGGCCTTGTCCTGCTGATCGTACCCGCGGTGATCGTTCCGATCCTTGTGCTGGGACGCAAGCTGAGGGTGCTCAGCCGCGAGAACCAGGACTGGATAGCCGCGTCGTCCGGCAAAGCGTCTGAATCACTGGGGGCCGTGCAGACCGTTCAGGCATTCACGAACGAGGCGGCCAGCCGCGGCCAGTTCTCGGATGTCACCGAGCTTTCCTACGATGCCGCGCGGCGGCGGATCACCACGCGGGCAGTAATGACCGTGATCGTCATTTTTCTCGTATTTGCCGGTATCGTCGGCGTGCTGTGGGTGGGGGCGCGGGACGTGCGCGCGGGCGACATGACTCAGGGCGCTCTGGTGCAATTCGTGATTTACGCGGTCATGGTGGCCGGCGGCGTCGCCGCGCTCTCCGAAATATGGGGTGAGTTGCAGCGCGCCTCGGGCGCGACCGAACGTCTGGTCGAATTGCTTCATACGGAAGACAGCGTCAAAGACCCGGACAACCCCACGGTATTGCCGCAACCGGTCGAAGGGCGGATTGCGTTCGAAGATGTCAACTTTGTCTACCCGTCGCGACCGGACACCAAAGCTCTGGATCATGTCAGCCTGACAATAGAGCCCGGAGAAACCGTCGCTTTCGTGGGACCATCCGGCGCGGGCAAGACGACGATCATCCAGATGCTGTTGCGTTTCTACGAACCCTCTTCGGGTCGCGTCACGCTGGATGGCATCGATCTGGCGGCGTTGCGGCGCGACGACTTCCGCAAATTCGTGTCTCTGGTCCCGCAGGATCCGGTTATTTTCGCGACGTCCGCTTTGGAAAACATCCGTTTTGGCCGCCCTGATGCGTCTGATGCCGAGATCGAGGCGGCGGCGAAAGCGGCGGCCGCGCATGACTTCCTGTCGGCGTTGCCCGACGGATACAACTCTTTTCTGGGCGAGCGCGGCGTGATGCTGTCAGGCGGTCAGAAACAGAGAATCGCGATTGCCCGCGCAATTCTGCGGGATGCGCCTGTGCTGCTTCTGGATGAAGCAACCAGTGCGCTGGACGCGGAAAGCGAACGCGCGGTGCAGCAGGCCGTGGACACGCTGAGCGCGGGGCGCACGACCTTGATCGTGGCGCACCGGCTGGCGACGGTCAAAAAGGCCGACAGAATCATTGTCATGGATGAAGGGCGCATCGTTGCGACAGGGCCGCATGACAAACTGGTGAGCGAAGGCGGGCTTTACGCGCGTCTGGCGAGGCTTCAGTTCACCGAAGGCATGGCGGCGGAGTAGCGCCTGTCGATTTTACGTAGCGTCCCGCACAATCACGCAGCGTCATATGGCTTGCGCAGCGCCCTTTATGGCAGCATGGTGCGCGCCGAAACACGAGAACGACCGTTTTGGGGGGAAAACGTATGACCTTTGCCGGTTTGGACGACCGTAACGCCATCGAGGCGCAAATGGCGTGGGAGGACCGCGCGCTTCCCAAAACGCTTTATCAGGCCCTGAGCGCGACCGCGTCGAAGTTTCCGAACGGCAAAGCGGTCAGCTACCAGATTTTTTCCGGACCAAAGGACAAGGCCGAGACGCTCACGTGGTCGGTTTTGCTTGAAAAGGTCGTGCGGTCGGCGAACCTCTTTCGAGCGCTCGGCGTTGGCGAAAAGGACGTCGTGGCTTACGTGCTCCCGAATGCCAATGAAACCGTTCTGACCTTGCTGGGCGGTGCCATTGCGGGGATCGCCAACCCGATCAATCCGCTTTTGGATGCCGAGCAGATCGGCTCGATCCTGCGGGAAACGAACGCCAAGGTGGTCGTTACGCTGCGCCCGTTTCCCAAAACGGATGTGGCGGAGAAAACCGCGGCGGCAGTGGCGCTCGCACCCAATGTTGAAACAGTGCTCGAGGTCGATCTGCTGCGGTATCTGACGCCGCCAAAATCCTGGATCGTGCCGCTCATCCGCCCAAAGCTTTCGGTCAGCAACCAGGCGAAGTATCTGAATTTCAATGCCGAAATCGCAAAGCAGCCCAAAACGCTGAATTTTAAGGACAGCAGCGAAGATCGCGTCGCCTGCTACTTTCATACCGGCGGGACAACCGGCATGCCGAAGGTGGCGCAGCATCGGTATTCCGGCCTGATCTACAACGGCTGGGTGGGAACCGAGCTGCTTTTTACCGAAGAAGACAACATCATCTGCCCCTTGCCGTTGTTCCATGTTTTTGCCTGCCACGTCATCCTGATGGCGGCGGTTCTGTCCGGCGCTCACGTGATTTTTCCGACCCCGCAGGGGTATCGGGGCGAGGGGGTCATGGACAATTTCTGGAAGCTCGTCGAACGCTGGAAGGTCACCTTCATCATCACCGTCCCGACGGCAATCGCGGCCAAGATGCAGCGGCCCATCAATGCGGATGTCAGCACGGTCAAAACCGCCTTTTCGGGATCCGCGCCGCTGCCGCTGGAATTGTTCCGCCGGTTCGAAAAAGCCACAGGCGTGACCCTGGTGGAAGGCTACGGGCTTACCGAAGCCACCTGTCTGGTGTCGTGCAACCCCACGGACGGTGAAAAGAAGGTCGGCAGCATCGGCATCCCGTTCCCCTATTGCGACGTGAAAATCTACAACGCGTCATCCGGCGGGCCGGTGGAAGCGGCGGTGGACGAAATCGGTGAGATCTGTGTCTCGAACCCGGGTGTTTACGTTGGCCATACGTATACCGAAGAAGAGAAGAACGTCGATCTTTACTACGGCAAGTACTTGCGTACCGGGGATCTTGGCCGTGTCGACAGCGACGGGTATCTCTGGATCACCGGGCGCGCGAAGGATCTGATCATCCGCGGTGGCCACAATATCGACCCGGCGGAGATCGAGGAGGCGTTGCTGCATCACGACGCGGTGGCGTTCGCCGGTGCGATCGGCCAGCCTGACGCGCATTCGGGTGAGGTGCCCTGCGCCTTCGTGGAACTGGTCGAAGGGGCCTCTGTCACGCCCGAAGAGCTTATCGCATTCTGCAATGAACATGTGCACGAGCGTGCGGCGCGGCCCAAACACATGACGATCATGCCGGAACTGCCCAAGACGGCAGTGGGCAAGATCTTCAAACCGGACCTGCGCAAGATGGCGATCGAGCGAATTTACAACGAAACACTGGAGGCGGCGGGTCTTGACGCGCGCGTGCTAACAGTCATCGACGACAAAAAGCGCGGTCTCGTGGCGCAGATCGACCCGAGAGGAACGCAGGAAGAGGATATTGCTTCGGCGCTTGCGGATCACGTGCGTCCTTGGGAGTTGCTGAAAACCGCTGAGGCGGCCTGACTACTCGAGAAAGTTCTCGATCCCCCTCGTACGGAGACGTCGGGTCCGTTCCGCTTCTGATCTTCCATC
>JASFFN010000205.1:0-4806 GCA_050124275.1 Roseobacter sp.
CAGGCGATCCATCAAGCCCTCACGTTCGGCAACGCCACCGCCCCGTGGTCCGTAGAGACCGACGGCGTGGACTTCGTCGAGGTAGGTCATCGCACCGTACCGGTCGGCCAGATCGCAGATTTCCCTGATCGGTGCGATGTCACCGTCCATCGAATAGACGCTTTCAAAGGCGATGAGCTTGGGCTGCCCGAGCGGAAGCGCGGCCAGTTTGGCCTCCAGATCCTCGAGATCGTTGTGCTTCCAGATGACTTTCTGAGCCCGAGAATGCCGCATGCCTTCAATCATCGAAGCATGGTTCAACGCGTCCGACAGCACCACGCAATCCGGAATTCGTGCCGCCAGGGTGCCAAGCGCCGCCCAGTTCGAAACATACCCGCTCGTGAAAAGAAGTGCTGCTTCTTTCCCATGCAGATCAGCCAGTTCACTTTCCAGCTGCACGTGGTCATGGGTAGTGCCCGAAATGTTACGTGTCCCGCCCGCGCCGGCACCTGTCCGGTCGAGGGCCTCGTGCATAGCCGCGAGCACTTTGGGGTGCTGGCCCATGCCGAGATAGTCGTTGGAGCACCAGATCGTCACGTCGCGCATGCCATTGTGGCAGGTGGCGTTCGGAAACGAACCGCAATGCCGCTCGAGTTCGGCGAAGTCTCTGTAGTTTCCTTCGCTTTTCAGATTTGCGAGCTCGGCGGAAAAGAATGCGTTGTAGTTCATCACTCCGATGTCGCCTCGGCTACGATCTCCGACAGAAGCGCTTCGACCTTGTCCATCGGGCCGTCCGGGTAGTCGCGATAGCCGACGATCACCCCGTCACCTCTGTCAGCAACGAAGATGCCATAAGGGCAATGTGCGATGTTCATGGGATCGGCCTCCATCATCTCACGAGACAGCACCGCTGAGCAAAACAGAAAGATGTCGGCCGCTTTGAAAATTTGGCGGTCGCTTCCCACGTCTTCGCCCGTCCGTTTGAGCATTTCACCCACGTGGCTGACGTAATCGATCACCAGACCCTGATCGACGATAGCACTTTCAACGGCGAACGTCGCGTCCTCGAACGAACCATTGAAAGGAACGGAAATGGCGTCTCCCGCCTGGGCGGTTGCCGCCACACAGAGCAAGGCGCCTTGCAGTATGGATTTCATCGTGACCCCTCCTTTTGGTTCCTGTGCCACCCTGGCACATCTGAACGCCGCGCAACTTGATCTTCATCAATTCTCAGGCGCCATTTTACCCGAACATGTCCGCGGTAATCCCCGCGTACCAGCCTTCGGATTCCTCGTAGGTCTTCTTGCGCAAATCGGCGCTTTCACCGGTTTGCGAAATGAAGCCATCCACCTCGGCGATTTTTTCAGGCGTGGCTTCGTAAGTCGCACCCACTTTGACACCGTCATTCGTCTCGATCAGCGACCAGCAGGTGTTCGAATATTTGGCCGGGAAAACCGTTGAGCCCGTGAGAGCACCCCGTACCGCATTGGCGCAGACTTTCGCCTGACTGTTCGCGGCGTACCCCGATTTCGGCATGTCGCCCTGTTGGGCCGAGTCTCCCAGAACGTAGATATCGGGATCGGCTTTCGATGACATGTCCGCGGCGTTTACCGGGGCCCAGTTGCCGTCTGTGACGCCAGCCAGGTCCGCGATGCGCCCCGCTTTCATGGCCGGGATAACGTTGCAGACGTCAACCTTTGTCTCTTCACCATCGATGGTCAGCGTCATCGTATCGGTATCGACGGACACGTTGCCGCCGCCGAAGTCTTCGCCGATCCAGTCTATCATGCCCGGATAATGGTCTGCCCAGCCCTCCTGAAAGAGTGCCATCTTCGAGAATTTGGCCTTGGGGTCGGCGACGATGATCTTTGCGGTGGGATTGTTGTTTTTGAGATAATGGGCGACCATGGAAATTCGCTCGTATGGCCCGGGTGGGCAACGGTACGGGTTCGGCGGGGCCACCATGCCAAAGGTTCCGCCCTCGGGCATCGCCATCAGTTGCGCCTTCAGCAACTCTGTCTGCGAGCCCCCCTTGTAAGCATGCGGCATGGCGTTTTGAGCAGAGATATCCCAGCCCGGGACCGACATATCGACGAAATCGATTCCTGGGCTGAGAATCAGCTTGTCGTATGGCAGCGATGCACCGCCCGCGAGACTGACTGTTTTGGTGTCGCGGTCCACGCCGACGGCCCAGTCATGCACGACATTCACACCGCCGGCAGCCAGGGCGCCGTAGGAGTGCCCGAGATCGTCGATGGTCTTGAAGCCGCCAAGGTAGAGATTGGAGAAAAAGCAGGTGTAATAGGTCCGGGTGGGTTCCACGAGCGTGACATTCACCGCCCCCTCGCTGTCCTTCGCGATATAGCGCGCCGCCGTTGCGCCGCCCGCGCCGCCGCCGATCACGACAACACGCGGTTTCCCCTGACCCTGCGCCAATACCATCGGTGCGGCGACTGCGGCGTAAACCGCTGCAGACGTTCCCAGAAACTTCCTTCTGTTCATTGACATTTGGGTTCTCCTCCCCGTTTTGCTTCAGTTGTCGAAGCTTTGAAAGTAGGCCGCGAGGGCGGCGATCTCTACGTCGTTGAGCCTTCCTGCGATCATTTGCATGACAGGATTGCTGCGCTGTTTGTTCTTGTAGGCATGCATGGCTACAACAAAGTCATCCTGCGGCCAGTACACAATCGAAGGTATGCCATCGTCGGTGCCATCTTCCTGATGGCACGTTTTGCATTCGCTGCTGAGGTATTCACCGTATTCGGGATCGCCTTGGATTGCGAGAATGGCCGGGTCGAGTTCGTGATCGGTGGGATTGGCCGTCGGATCGGCTTCGGGAATATTTGCCGGATCGTCGGAGAATGTCCGCAGAAACGCGATAAGGTTTCCCCTATCCGTCTTGTCTTCGAGACCTCTGAAGCTCATCCGGGTGCCGGAGGCGTAGGAGCGCGGGTTCTCCAGAAAGGCGTCCAGTGTTTCTGCATGCCATTCGAGACCGTTTGCCCCGGCGCGCTGGAAACTCTTGGAATAGCTGAAATCTTCCAAACTGGCTGCCGGTCGCCCGAAGAGACCATTCAGATGCGGGCCGATCTTATGTTCGGCGCCTGCGCCGATTTCATGACATCCCGCGCATTTCTGGAAGACCTTTGCACCGGCTTCGGGATCGCCGAACGTATCAGCCGCTGCGGCGGCAGACACCACCACCACCGCAGCAACCGTCAGGGAGGAGCCGGAGATCAGCTTCATGTATTACTCTCCAAAAGTCTTCAGATAGGCTGTGATCGCCTCCAGATCCTCTTCTTTCTTCAGGCCGGAAAACGCCATCTTGGTACCCTGTATATACGACTTCGGCTGCGCAAGGAACTCCGCAAGAGCGGCCTCATCCCAAACACGGCCTTCGTCATGCGCAGCCTGGAACGCCGAGGAATAGCCGAAACCATCGACGGATCCCATCGTGCGACCGAAAAGGGCGTTCAGTTGCGGACCGGTTTTGTTTTTCGCACCCTCACCGACTGCATGGCATGCCTTGCACTTCCTGAAGACTTTCTCACCGGCGTCCACAAGGGCTGGATCTACTGCCGCCACGACAGCGGCGTCACCGGTTTCTGGCGCGGCCTCTGAAGGCGCCGCCGCGGCTGCCGTGAAGGTCGGCGTATCGCTCGTGGACGCCTCATTCATGACGGATTCACCGCCGTCTTCCGGCGTGACATCCAGAAATGTCGCGCGCATGGTGATTTCGACGCTCTCCTTGCAATTTTCCATGCAGGGTTCGGTGCGCCACTGGCTGTACTCGAGCTCGGGCCGATCGTCGACAACAAAGCCATCCTTGTTGTACATTTCAAACTCGGCGAAGTTTTCATGGCTCAACTCGAAATCATCGTCGACCAGATCGTTGGAATAGAGGATATACGCCACGATCGCATAGGTTTCATCTGCCGTCAGCGTGCCTGCTTCGCCGAAGGGCATGGAGCGATGAATGTAGTCCCAAACGGTCGACAAATGCGGCCAGTAGGATCCAACCGTCTTTACCGGATCCTTGTTGGCGAGCGTGTCGAAACCGCCTGCGAGCACCGGCCAGTTGTCCACGCCCTCGGCGAAATCACCGTGACAAGAGGCACATTTCTCGGCAAAGACTTCATCCCCGGTAAAGACATCGCCGGACCCTTCGGGCAGACCGCGGCCATCCGGCAGGACATCCACGTCCCACGCGGCGATTTCTTCAGGATGGGCCTCACGTCCGAGACCATACCGGCCATCCGGGCTGGGAGCGGGCGCGGTCAGGCTTTCGCTGCTTGCCAAGCGTTCAGCCGCCAACGCCTGAACTTCGGCAACTTTCATCTCAAGTTCCGCAGCACGGTCGGCTTCTGCGGCCGCTTTTTCGCTTGCAGCCGAAATCTGCGCCTCGGCCTGCTCAACCCTTGTTTCCAGCAATTCAATCTTATCGGCACCATAGTCACGCGAGGCGAAACCATAGGCCACACCCAAAATCAGACCGGCTCCGCCAAGCGCGGGGATTAAAAAATTAGGAGACTTCGACATTCTCAGCGACCCCTTCTGCGTTTACGTACCATGTCTGGATACAGTTGTTGTGGTATACGGCGTTTTCTCCGCGCTGTTCGCGAAGTTGATGCTTTGTCGGCTGAACATAACCGGTTTCGTCCATGGCGCGGCTCTGGAGCAGCATCGGGGAGCCGTCCCACTCGGTATCGAGATAGAAACGGGTCAGGGCCTTGGTGTCGCCCTGCTTTCCAAGGCGCGCCGTCTGCCATGTGATCCCGCCGTCTTTCGAGACGTCGACGCGCGTGATCTGACCGTGCCCGGACCACGCCA
>JASFFN010000206.1:0-4802 GCA_050124275.1 Roseobacter sp.
CTCTGCTTTCCTGACGGTTCAGGAAGGCTGCGACAAGTTCTGCGCGTTTTGTGTCGTACCCTACACGCGCGGGGCTGAAATCAGCCGGCCCGTGACACGCGTGCTTGACGAAGCGCGCGATCTGGTCGCGCGCGGCGTCCGCGAGATCACGCTGCTGGGCCAGAACGTCAATGCCTATCACGGTGTCGGTCCGGACGGCTCGGACAAATCGCTTTCCGATCTGATCTGGGCGCTCAATGATGTGGAGGGGTTGGAGCGCATACGCTTTACGACGTCCCATCCCAATGACATGCGCGATGACCTGATCGCGGCGCACCGGGACTGTCCCAAACTGATGCCCTATCTGCATCTGCCCGTTCAATCGGGCTCCGACAGGATTCTCAAACGGATGAATCGCGGCCACACGGCTGAAAGCTATCTGCGAATTGTCGAACAACTGCGCGCGGCACGGCCTGACATTCTGCTGTCCGGCGATTTCATTGTCGGCTTTCCCGAAGAGACGGAAGAGGATTTCCGGGCGACACTCGATCTGATCGAGGCAGTCAATTACGGCTACGCCTACTCGTTCAAGTATTCACCGCGGCCCGGCACGCCGGCGACGGAACGCGCGCAGGTCGACCCGGCAGAGGCGGACGACAGATTGCAGCGCATACAGGCGCTCATCACCCGTCAGCAACAGGAAATTCAGCAAGGCATGGTGGGGCGCGACCTGACGGTTCTCATCGAAAAAGATGGCCGGTTCGATGGCCAGATGGTGGGCAAATCAGAGTACCTGCACGCCGTTCATATCGAGAATTGCAAGGCACGCGTGGGCGACATCCTGCCTGTCAGAATCATCGAGGCGAAGAAGAATTCGCTCTCCGCGATTTCTCGCCAATCGTGTTAATTCCTCCTTAATTCTGCCCAAATCTTGCCATAATCCATTCAGTGATGCCGCCCGCGCGACAATGGGCGCAAGAATTTGCGCGATAGCACGATTAGGTTCTATCAAGAGGTGATCATAAGCCGGTGATCTTTCTGGCGCCAGATGCGCAGGAAACTGAAAGTAGAGGATAAAATGTCGATGAGCCGCTTTCTGGACTGGATCAGGCCCGCAATGTTCGTGTTGGCAAGCGCGCCCCTTTTGGTTGCCAGCGCTCCCGCCGGCGCGCAGACCGCATCGCAATCGGGATTGGACAAGGGCCAGTATATTCCAAACATCTGGGTCGATCCTGATGGATGCGAGCACTGGGTCATGGACGACGGGATCGAGGGCTACATGACACCGCATGTCACGCGCGACGGCAAACCCGTCTGTCGCGATGGCAACGTCTGCGCATTGGTCAAAACGGACGCTTTTTTCGAAACCGACAAATACGATATCAGCGCCGATGGCGTGGAACGATTGACCCGTTTCTTTAAGCAGTCTGAATACCGTACCTTTTCCATCGCCGGTCACACCGACAGCGTCGCGTCCGACGCGTATAATCTACAGTTGTCCCGCAACCGCGCCAATGCCGTGGCCGCGGTGGCGCGGGCTGCGGGGGCGCGTATCTCGAGCGTGACCGGGTATGGCGAACGAAAACCGACCGCGTCGAATGCGACGCCTCAGGGCCGCGCACTCAATCGCCGCGTTGAAATCATGTGTGTCGGGTGAGGAAAGCAGAAATGAAACGGATTTTCGCACTTCTTGCTTCTGCCGCGTTCCTTTTCGCCGGATGCGCGGAAATCGGTCCCAGCAAGGCTGACGACGACGGGATCATCGACAGCAAGGAACTCACCAAATTGCGCGCTGGCATTTGGGTGGACCCGAACGGATGCGATCACTGGATCATCGATGACGGCGTGGAGGGGTACCTTTCGGCACGGCTGGACCGTCGCACGGGCAAGCCGGTCTGTTCCGGCATCGCACCGCCAACCCAAACGGTCGGAGATTTCAAAGGCGGCGCCACCGTCATCATCGGTGACACGTTCTGATTTAGGCTATCGGAGGTCGCCTGGTCAGCGCAGGCTCGGCATTTGTTGCGGAAACGGATATTTTTGTGCTGCTAGCGCTTGCGTTGCGCGCGGGTAATTGGCACCGTCGTGGACGACTCATGCGCTTAAGGAGCAGCTGTTGCCGCCCAGTGAAACAAGCCCGACAGATACGCTTACCGCTGCACCAGGCGGTACAGTAGAATTTCCGGATAATCGGTTGCTCATTGATCTCTGTGGCCCCTATGATGCCAACCTCGCGCAGGTCGAAAAAGCGCTTGGCGTGCAGATCATGCGACGCGGCAATCAGCTGGCTGTCGTGGGCGAGCACGACGCGCAGACGGATGCGATCAGGGTTTTGCATGCTCTCTATGCGCGTCTCGAAAGCGGGCGCCCGGTCGAAGCTGGCGACGTGGACCGGGAGCTTCGCATGGGCCCCTTCGAAGACGTGTCCTCGGCCGAGGATGGCGATCAGCTGGAAATGCCGATCGGCAACCGGATTGAGATACAGACGCGGAAGAAGCGGGTCGAACCGCGCACGGCGGCACAAAAGGCGTATGTAAAATCGCTCTTCGACAATGAAATGGCTTTTGGCATTGGACCGGCGGGGACCGGCAAGACCTATCTTGCCGTCGCCGTCGGCGTGTCCATGTTTCTCGCCGGCCAGGTAGACAAGATCATTCTGTCGCGGCCCGCGGTTGAAGCAGGGGAGCGTCTCGGATTCTTGCCCGGCGACATGAAGGAAAAAGTCGATCCTTACATGCAGCCGCTTTACGACGCCCTCGGAGACTTTCTTCCGGGCAAGCAGCTGGCGAGGCTGATCGAGGAGAAGCAGATAGAGATAGCGCCGCTCGCCTTCATGCGGGGGCGCACCCTGTCGAATGCTTTTGTCGTGCTGGATGAGGCGCAAAACGCGACCACCATGCAGATGAAGATGTTCCTCACGCGTCTTGGTGAAGGCTCGCGCATGGTTATCACCGGGGATCGCACGCAGATTGACTTGCCGCGGGGCACCGCATCCGGCCTGGCGGACGCCGAGAGGCTGCTCAAGTCCATTCCGAAGATCAGCTTCAACTACTTCACGTCCAAGGATGTGGTGCGTCACCCTCTGGTTGCGGCGATTATCGAAGCCTACGAGGCCGAACCGCCGCAGGCGTGATGGCCGGTTTCCGGTTCTGGCTTTCGCGGATGGCTCGTGTGCAGGGAGCGCGCTGAATGGACATTGACGTGCTGATGGAGGATGCGCGCTGGCGGGAGGTCGGGCTGGAGCATCTGGTGCAGGCCGCCGTCGCTGCAACGGTTGAATTTCTCGCGCTTGATCCGTCGGCCATAGAAATTTCAGTTCTGGCCTGCGATGATGCGCGGATCGCGGCGTTGAACCGCGACCACCGGGGAAAACCGGTGCCGACAAATGTGCTCAGCTGGCCCGCCGAGGATTTGCGCGATGAAGACGAGGGCATGACTCCGGTGGATCCTACGCCTGATCCGGATGGTTCGCTGGCATTGGGCGATCTGGCGCTTGCCTATGAAACCTGCCTCAGGGAAGCGGAGGAACAGGGAAAAACACCGTCTGATCATGTCATTCATCTGATCGTCCATGGCACTTTGCATTTGCTCGGGTACGATCACATGCGCGTTCGCGACGCCGCGCTTATGGAAGGCATCGAACGCAAAATACTTGGCAAAATGGGTATAGATGACCCATATAGGGAGTGACGGGCGGAACCGCCGCTTTAATTCAGCACAGGACCCAATGGGCGACAACGACGGATCTTCTAAGGCAGCGCAGAGCGCGCTGGACGAAACACCTACCCCCCAACAGCAGGAACCTTCGAGACAAGGCGGCTTCCTGAGCCGCGTGATCGAAGCCCTGTCGCCCGCCGAAGAGGAAACCGGTACGCCTAAGGTCGAAGCCGACCGAATGCGTCCGCAGACCCATGGCATGATGAATCTGCGTCGGATGCGCGTGGAAGACGTGTCCATTCCGAAAGCCGATATTACGGCAATACCGACGTCCACCAGCCTCGACGAGGCCGTTGATATTTTCAAGGAAAGCGGATTTACACGGCTGCCAGTGTTCGAGGGAACGCTTGATACGCCGGTCGGCTTCCTGCATCTCAAGGATCTTGCGCTGACCCACGGCTTCAACGGGGGCGAAAAGGATTTTGATCTTCATGCGATGTTGCGGCCTTTGCTGTTTGTACCGCCGTCCATGACCATTGGCGTTCTGTTGACCAAGATGCAGGCGGAACGGCGGCACATGGCGCTTGTGATCGACGAGTATGGCGGCGTCGACGGTCTGGTCACCATCGAAGACCTCATTGAACAGGTGATCGGCGAGATCGAAGATGAACACGACGTCGACGAAGGTCTGTACTTCACCGAGGAGAAGCCGGGGTGCTACATGGCGCTGTCAAAGACCCCGCTCGAGGAATTCGAAGCTGAAATCGGCCAGTCGCTCACCGATCATGACGAAGTCGACGAAGAAGAAATCGATACGCTTGGGGGGCTCGTTTTCATGTTGTCGGGGCGGGTGCCCGCGCGCGGCGAGGTCGTCGTCCACCCGAATGGAGTGGAATTCGAAGTCGTCGATGCTGACCCGCGCCGGATCAAGAGGCTGCGCGTACGCACCCGGCCGCGCTCGGCGTGAGCGCTGAAGGACTGGCGAAATTGAGCTTTTCGAGGCGTTTTTTCCCCCGCCACCCCGGGCTGCTCTTTTATTTTTGTGCCGCCGTCTTGGGGGGCGTGCTCGGCGGTCTTGCGCAGGCGCCATACGATCAGCCGGTCCTGATGGTAATTGCGCTGGCATTTGCCTTTTTCCTGTGGCGCGCGCAGCCAAACAGGCGCGC
>JASFFN010000207.1:0-4773 GCA_050124275.1 Roseobacter sp.
GGCGTGGTCCTGACCCGGATGGACGGCGATGGGCGCGGTGGGGCGGCGCTGTCGATGCGCGCGGTCACCGGCAAGCCGATCAAGTTCGTGGGTCTCGGCGAGAAGATGGACGCGCTTGAGACCTTCGAGCCGGACCGCATCGCGGGCCGCATCCTCGGCATGGGCGACATCGTGGCGCTTGTGGAAAAGGCGCAGGAAACGCTCGAGATCGAGCAATCCGAAAAAATGGTCAAGCGCATGATGAAAGGTCAGTTCACCATGAACGACCTGCGCATGCAGCTTGAGCAGATGCAGAAGATGGGCGGCATGCAGGGCATGATGGGCATGATGCCGGGCATGGGCAAGATGGCCAAACAGGTCGAAGACGCCGGATTCGACGACAGCATCCTGAAACGCCAGATCGCGCTCATCCAGTCGATGACAAAAAAGGAACGGACCAACCCGCAGATCCTGCAGGCCTCGCGCAAGAAACGCATCGCAGCAGGCGCGGGGCTGGAAGTGTCCGAGCTCAACAAGCTTCTGAAAATGCACCGCCAGATGGGCGACATGATGAAGAAGATGGGCAAGATGGGGCGCGGGGGCATGCTGAAACAGGCCATGAAGGGCATGTTCGGCAAGGGCGGCATGCCCGACCCCGGCAGCGTGGATCCCAAGGCGCTGGAAGCTGCTGCCAAGCAGATGGGCGGTAAGCTGCCTCCGGGTCTCGGCGGCATGGGCGGCGGCGGGATGTCTCTGCCCCCGGGCCTCTCCGGGTTCGGCAAGAAGAAGTAGATGTTGACCGCACCCGTCATAAATGGCGCACGTGTGCGTCTGCGTCCGCACAGGATTGGGGATATGGAAGCTTTCTGGGCATTCTACCAGTCCCCGCGTGCGCAGATGATGGACAGGCCACAGACGAAAACGCACCTGTGGCATGGCTTTGCCTCTGAAACAGGTTCATGGGCGCTTGTGGGTATGGGCGGATGGGCAGTCGACCTGAACGACGAGATCATTGGACAGATCACGGTGACACAACCACCGCATTTTGCTGAGCCGGAAATTGGCTGGATGCTCTTCGACGGGTTTGAGGGTCAGGGCTACGCTTTTGAAGCGGCAGAGCTTGCCCTTTCCTATTCCCGCCAGAGCATAAAACCTACCTCTCTCGTCAGCTATATCGACGCGGCCAATACCCGTTCAATCGCGCTGGCCAAACGCCTCGGCGGTGTGCTTGACGACAGTGCGGAAAAACATGACGCCGAGGACGTGGTTTATCGCTACGAGGTGGCCGCATGACCGGCACACTGATCCCAACGCTGGAAACCCGGCGGCTGGTCCTGCGCGGCCCCGAGCCCGAGGACTACCCAGACTTCAAAGCCACCTTTACCAGCTACCGCGCGCGGTTCATGGGCGGGCCGCTCAATGCCTATGAGGCATGGATGCTCTATGCCGCCGAGATCGGCCACTGGCAGATCCGCGGCTATGGCATGTGGATGATCCACGACAAGACCACGGATGAAACCTACGGCATGGCGGGCGGCTGGAAACCCGCGAAATGGCCGGAAGCGGAAATCGCCTGGGTGATCTGGCCCGACAGGAACGGCAAGGGCTATGCGCTCGAGGCCACCCATGCCGTGCGCAAACACCTCTACACGCGGTGCGGATGGGAAGGGGCCGTCAGCTATATCGATCCGATGAACCTCGACAGCATCCGGCTGGCCGAACGGCTCGGCGCGAAGAAGGATCACGACGCCCCGACGATCGATGGCAGTGACGCGGTCTACCGTCACCCCAGCCCCGCGGCGCTGAACGGCACACAACTGGCCCACGGCATCGAAATGGAAATCGGCCACTACGCCGACCCGCTCTTCAAACCGAAAGGATGGGCCCTTGACTGATGCCGTGACCCGTGCCGCCGACGTGCTGAAAGAGCACCGCGCCAGCATCGACCGCCTCGATGCCATTCTCGTCTACACGCTGGGCGAGCGGTTCAAACACACGCAGGCCGTGGGAAAACTCAAGGCCGCACACGACCTTCCCCCGTCCGATCCCGCGCGCGAGGCCGCGCAGATCGAACGGCTCGAAGATTTGGCGCGTCAGGCTGATCTCGATCCTGAATTCGCCAAGAAGTTTCTCAACTTCATCATCGCTGAAGTCATTCAGCACCACAAACAGCACCAAACGTAGGGCGGCAAAACCTGTCGTCTCAGAGTATCAAAAAAGGAAAAACACCATGGCTATGAAAATTCGTCTCGCCCGCGGCGGCTCCAAAAAGCGCCCGTTCTACCGTATCGTTGCAGCAGACAGCCGCATGCCGCGTGACGGCCGCTTCATCGAGAAGCTGGGCACCTACAACCCGCTGTTGCCGAAAGACAGCGAAGAGCGCGTGAAAATGGACGCGGAGCGGATTCAGTACTGGATCGGTCAGGGCGCGCAACCGACAGATCGCGTGGCGCGCATGCTCGAGGCGGCTGGCCTGAAAGAAAAAGCCGAGCGCAGCAACCCGCAAAAGGGCACGCCGGGCAAGAAAGCCAAGGAGCGTGCGGAAGAAAAGGCTGCGAAAGCAGCCGAAGCGGCGGCACCCGCAGAGGAAGCACCGGCTGAAGAGGCTCCTGCGGAGGAGACGGCGGCGGCAGAAACTGCTGAATAGGTCATACCCGCTTGCACAACCCTACCCGGCCCGCCTGCTCAGGCCGGGCCGGGCATTCTCAGCCCCCAACCGGGAACGGGCCATGTTCAAACCAGTCCGATTGCTGATCCTTTTGCTGGTGGCCTTCGTCGCGGGCCTGTTGTTCGAACGCTACAAGGTATCGGAAAAATGTACCGCATCCGGCGGCCGCATGGATGCGGGCCTGTGCCGGGGGGTTTTATGAGCGACAGCCGAATTTGTGTCGGTGCGATCGGCGGCGCATATGGCGTGCGCGGCGAAGTGCGCGTGAAAAGCTTTTGCGCGGTGGCCGAGGACATCGAGACCTACAGTCCGCTGACCTCTGAAGATGGCAGTATGAAGTTTCACCTTGCCATCTTGCACCCCATCAAAAACGGGTTTGTCGCACGGATTGCCGAAGTCGCGACAAAAGAAGAAGCCGACGCGCTCAAAGGTACCCAGCTCTTTGCGCGGCGCGACCAGCTCCCGTCCCTGCCCGATGATGAGTACTACCATGCGGATCTGATCGGTTTGCAGGTGCTTGACAGCGGCGGCGTGGTGCTCGGCCATGTCAAGAGCGTGCTGGACCACGGTGCCGGTGACATTCTGGAAATCCAGCGCCCCGGATCGTCGGAAACGGTCTTGCTGCCGTTCACCATTGCAATCGTGCCCATGGTCGATCTTGCCGCTGGCAGAATCGTCGCTGATCCGCCCGAGGGGCTCTTCTGACATGAGCGAACCCCTCAAGAGTCACGGGCGCAAGAAAATGCGCCCCACCCTCAAACCGCGTGCCTTGATGGACAACGACGCGGAACTGGCGGGTGTCTGGCAGGCGCGCATCGTGACGCTTTTTCCAGAGGCTTTCCCGGGTGTACTGGGCCTTTCGCTCACCGGTAAAGCCTTGCAGGAAGGCCGTTGGCAACTGCATACGCATGATTTGCGCAGCTTTGGTGTCGGCAAACACCGCAATGTCGACGATACGCCCGCGGGCGGCGGCGCCGGCATGGTCATGCGCGCCGACGTCGTCGGACCCGCGGTCGAGGCGGCACAGACCTATGCCCGTGGGAACTGGCCAATCCTTTGCATGTCACCGCGCGGCAGGCTGTTTGATCAGCAAATGGCTGCACAGCTCGCGCGCTGCGAGGGGGCAACGATTATATGCGGCCGCTTTGAAGGCATCGATCAACGTGTCATCGATCACTACGGCATTACGGAAGTGTCGACCGGCGACTACGTTCTGACCGGCGGTGAGATCGCCGCGCAAATCGTCCTGGATGCCACCGTCCGGCTGTTGCCGGGCGTTTTGGGCAACGCTGAAAGCATATTGAACGAGAGCCATTCCAACGGGCTGTTGGAACACCCCCAATATACCCGCCCTTCGGAATGGGAAGGGCATGCAATTCCGGACGTGCTCCTGTCGGGGAACCATCATGAAATCGAGAAATGGCGAAAGCGGCAATCGGAAGATATCACTGCGCGCCGCCGGCCTGACATGATGGCACTCTACCGCAGGAAGAAAAGCTGACGGGCAATTTACCGGTTTGAAGCGGTGCCGCCTCAAATTCACCATAAACAAGCCCTGATCGGGCAAATTTTCGTCATGATCTTTGTGGACACTGCCGTCGGGGGCGCCGTAGGGAATCTGACCTATGCTGAAGTTTCTGGCTGCCAAAAACAACACATCAAACGGTTTGACGGAAGTGTCCGAACAAAACCAATTTACGAGGTTCGCAAACAATCAGAAGCGGTTTACGCGTTTCAAGACGCACAAGGCCCCGCAACCCGCGCGCCCGGAAGGCGCTCAGCCCACCACGGCTCTCCGACAAGACGCTCTGCCGGAAATGACCCGCGAGAAAGTTGTGCACCGGTCACAATCGGCGGCGGTGCGCAATCCTGTGGATGAGAGAGCGCACTTGTATGCGAACAACAACGTGCCGGTGGGGATCCTGAGAAAAGCACTTCCCTTGCGTTTTGCGCAACTGGACGGCGAAACGGATGGCATCGCCGTCTGCTAAATGACACCGCCGAAAAGCTGGATCGTCGGGATTCCCCTGAAGCGTAATGTGTGATTCATCCTGTTTGGGAGGATGGATCATGTCAGCACCATTGCCGGTATCGCTTCGGGCGCGGTTTCAGCGGTTGATCGAGGA
>JASFFN010000208.1:0-4768 GCA_050124275.1 Roseobacter sp.
TCTGCGTGTCGATTTGCTTCCCGCTGGAGCCGAAGGACGCGGCGGTGTCAATGGAGGTTTGAATCAGACCCTCGATTGACTCGAGTGCAGCATCAGCACCCGCTTCCGTGGTGACGTCAATGGAAACCAGGTCTCTCAAAGCACCCTGAGCTTCATTGTCGTCCGAAGTCGTGGTCGAGACGCTGATTGCAAAGAAGTCCGTACCATCGGTCGTCGTCGAAGTTGCCGTGATTCCAGAAGTGCCATTCACGGAAAACGACAAATCCGCCGCGTCCACGCTGTTCGCGGCAGCCCACGTGTTGAAGGCCGCCACAAGACCTTCGGCAACGTCCACATTGGTATCACCTTCGCGCGCGACGTAGGCTATTTCACCCGCGTTTGCCAAACCGGTTGTGTCAACGGCGGCGAACGCGCCGTCACCATCGATGGCGATGCTGTAAGCGACGCCCGCCGTCGGAGTGCCCAGGTTGTAGTTTTGGGTCTGCGTCGCGTTCACGGTGGCCGCAGCCGAACCACCCGTGGCGGCGTAGGTGCCGGCCGTGGTATCAACGACGCCCGCATCGGTGCCGAGGTTCACGGCACTGATGGCGATGTTGTTGTCCGACACGGTGCCATCAGCAGCACGGTCCAGAGAGGACAGGATGTTTACCGATGCATCCTGGTTGATCAGGTTGAGACCATTGAACTGTGCTGCACCGACGATTGAAGAAATCTGTTCCGTCAGCGCTTCGATGTCCGTCTGGATCTTGCTGCGATCGACGTTGGACTCCTGCGCATTGACGATCTTGCCTTTGATTTCGGTCAGTAGGTCAGTGATCGTTTCGGCGCCATTCAATGCCACGCCAACCGTCGCCTGACCAAGCGACAGGGAATCCGAGATCGCTTTGAAACCTTCCACGTCCGAAGACATTACTTTCGAGATCGCCCATATTGCAGCGTTATCCTTTGCGCTTTCCACTGTTTTACCGGTGGAGATTTCGCTCTGCACTTTGCCCAGATCGTTGTTGATCATCTTGAGCGTTTGCAGCGCGACCATGGCACTGTTGTTGGTGAGAATGCTTGACATAAGCATGTTCCTTTGATCATTCACGCTTTGCGTGGTTGGCGCCCGGCCTAGTCAAACCGGACAAGAACAGTCTTTCTGACCAATGCATTCGCCTGTTGCAGGCAATGCGCCACCCGACCTCGGATGCACGCGCACATTGCGCCGGAAAAGGATAACGAGTCCTAAATCACGGAGATGCAAATGCTTCGCTTTTTAGGTAAAGTGATCGTCAGGCGCGTTTCTCGACCGAACTGTCTTTCGACATTGCAATTGACCGCTTGGCGCCCTTGGCATCGTAGGTATCCAGCGTCTGGCGCACACGTCTGAGCGTCGCCAGACGATTTGCAACCGTGCGAATCCCTTCGAGAGCCTGATCCAGAAGCTCCTGATTTCGTTTCAGCTTGATCTTCAGGTGTTGCAAAGGCTCGTGCTCCAACCGCTGCACAACGGACAATTCATCGATCAGACTTTCTTTCCGTTCAAGCAGTCGCCCGATTTTCTCGAGGTTTCCACTGAGCAGAGCCTCTCGTTCTTCATCCAGAAGTTCGTCAAGTTCATCGGTGACGGTCATTGGTGTCCTTTCAGTCATTGCTGTTTTTCTTCAGGGATTCGAAAATCGCCTCGGCCAAACCGATCCCGCCAGCCTTCGTCATCATGAGCGCATGCTCCTGAACCAAAAACGAAGCGAACTGATCTTCTCCGGCGCCGCCCCCGAAGTTCGAACCGGTTTGTCCCATTCCTGCGGATTTCAGCATTTCGGCGAGAAAGCCTGCTTCCAGTTTTTCAGCGGCCGCGCGCAAGGCCGCGTCCTGTTTGGCGGAACCGGCCTGTACCGAAGCGATGGGTGTTACATGTGTCAAAGCAAGTATCTCCAATTGCACCTAATTTCAGTGACTCTGCACGAAAGCGGTAAAGAAGCAGTAACCAACTGATGTCATAGAAGCTGCACCAAGGTGGAAGAACTCCCGGAGGCGCACTTGCTCGAATTGCCATTGACATCAACAGCTCAGCAGTCGGTTGCAGCATCGCCACCGAACGGCAGGAAATTTTCGTCGAACGATGCGGCCAATAGAAATAACGCCGAGTTCAGAGAGGCATATGACTCGGCAGGACAAGAAAACGCTGCAAAAAACGCGTCCGCGACCAACGACGAGTCGCCAAGCAAGGAAACAGATGTCGCCGAAGCCGAACCGGAGATACGGACAGTCGCGGAGGAAACGGGCGATCTGACAGAAGAGATTCCCTTGGCAGGCACCGACGTCACGCCGGCTCCGGAGGCGGCGGAGCCAGAGTTTGCCGTTTCGGTTGCGATCCCAAAAACCTCCGGCACCGGTGAAAAAAGCGCAGCGGACGATGCAAATATTGCGCGACCGGCAGCTGAACGCGCGGCCCCGATCAGTGCTCAGCGGAAAGGAGATTTGCCGCAGGTTCCAGAAACACCTGATCGTCGCGAGAGTGATAACGGCAGGCTACCCGGACAAGTCAGCGCATCAACAACGGAGAATTTGGTTCTCAGCAAGGTGGTAACCAAAGAGCCTGGTGAAAACATTCAGATAACGCCGAAAGCCGGAGCCGTTCACCCGCATCAGGACAATCCACCGGATACATCGCATGCATCGGAAATGCCACGCGGCATTCGGACTGCAGGAGCAAAATCGGAGTTACCCGGCCCAAGCGCACCGGAACCGATACCAACGACGTCACATGAGAAACCTTCCACTCAGACAAACAGGGGCGAGACACCTAGGTTTGCGGAAGAACCCATAACGGCGGAAAAGGTGGCACCCGCTATAAAACTGCAGGGCGACACGTCATCGCCGGCGGTCAAAAAAGTATTCCAGATTGCGCAACTTGGCGGCATAGACAGCAAGGCTCCTCCCGTTTTGGTGGAAAGCGGCGACGCGGACGCAGTCATACAACTGGACCAGCGCGCGCCCGGGCAGATTGCCTCGGCACCCATCGGACAAATCGTCGGCAGGGCCGAGACGCCGACGATGATCGCACGGCAGATGGCCGAAGCCTTTCAGAACCTGCCAGACCGCCCCGTGGAGATATCGCTCAATCCCCGCGAACTCGGTCGGGTCAGGATGAACATCTCGACCGTCGAAGCGGGCATTACGGTAAATGTGGTCGCCGAACGTCCTGAAACACTCGACCTGTTGCGCAGAAACATCGAGCAATTGGCACGGGAATTCCAAGCCATGGGATACAGCGACATCAACTTTGCCTTCGCCGAAGGCCACACCCGGGAAAGATTTGAAAATGAAAGCGCCGAACGTAAGGACGAGGCGCCGACAAAACTGAACCTCGAGACGGTTGAAACAATCGGGGAACCGAAGCAAAGAACTGCCGGAACTTCCGGCGTCGATATCAGACTGTAAGGGCGATCATATGGAAATTCAGAACACGCAGGTAGCGCGGACCGCTACCGGACTGTCCTCTCAACGGACTCAGACAACGGCGGCGCTGGCCTCTGATTTCGAAACCTTCCTGAAAATGCTGACGGCCCAGGCAAGGTTTCAGGATCCTTTGGAACCGATCGACTCGTCCGAATATGCCGCCCAGCTGGCCCAGTTTTCCATGGTAGAGCAGCAGGTGCTCACGAACGATCTTTTGGGGCAGCTCGACACGCAGTTCGGCGCGGGCGGCATCGGTCAGATGGCCGGATGGATCGGCCTCGAAGCTCTCACAACCGCGCCCGTCGCCTTTGACGGCGAACCGGTGACGGTACAGCCGAAGATCGAAAGCGGCGCTGACGAAGCGTTCCTGGTGGTATATGACGACAACAACACTGAAGTGCAGAGGCAGAAAATTTCAACGGACGGTACGCCCGTCGAATGGCTGGGCCTGACGGGTGACAACTTCGAGATTGCCAGCGGCACCTATCGCTTTACGACGGAAAGCGTGACCGGAGGCCGGACAATCGCAACATACCCGGCGGAGACATTTGCGCGGATTGCAGAGGTGCGCAAACAGGGCGCTGACACCGTTCTTGTTCTGGCGGGCGGCTCGACCGTGATGTCGGATCAGATAAACGCGCTGCGCGATGTTCGAAACCAGACTGTGGATCAGGTGTAGTCGCCCAGTTTGAGTGCCGCGTAAAGCGGCGGCATCAGGATCCGCCGCGCGGCGCCGAACGGAAACCGCGCCAGAGGCCTGCGCATGACAGCGGGGCAATCCGCGTTTTCCTTTTCGAGAACAAGATCCGCGACGAGCTTTCCACAGTAGCTGCCCATGGCGACGCCATTTCCATGATAGCACATCGCCGTCCAGGCATTTTCCATTCCGGGCAAGGCACCGACAAATGGCAGCTTGTTTCGCGCAAGGCACACAAAGCCCGACCACGCGTTCGGACTTTCGACGCCGGCCCAGGCGGGAAACATGGCTTCGAAATCGGCGCGGACCTTGCGTCGCGCAACTGCCTCCGGTGTCGGACCGGTGCGCAGGCCGCCGCGCATCCCGAACAAAAACCGTCGATCAGGCATCAGGCGGAAATAATGCAACAGATTGCGGCTGTCGTAGCTCATCTGATCTGTCGTCCAGCCTTGCGCCGCCAGCTCGCTTGGCGTGAGAGGACGGGTGACCAGAACCGTGGATTGCGCCGGCATATACCGTCCCGCGAGCCAGTCCGGCATGTTTTCTGAGGCGTAGCCGTTCGTGGCCACAATGATCCGCCTTGCCGTTACCGACTTCGCGCCGCACGCGAGGGTCCAGATCTTTCCG
>JASFFN010000209.1:0-4767 GCA_050124275.1 Roseobacter sp.
AGATTTTCCAAGCCTTCGTTGAAGACCTGAAATCCGAGAGCGAAATCGCCGAGGTTCTGAATACTCGGGGCATCCCGACAGATCTCGATCGCGCCTGGACCCGCGGAACCGTCCACCAAATTCTGATCAACGAGAAATACATCGGCAACAATGTCTGGAACCGGAGCTCCTTCAAACTGAAGAAGCGGCGTGTCCAAAACGACCCCGAGATCTGGGTGCGCGCCGAGGGTGCCTTCGAGGGGATCGTCGATCCGGATCTGTTTGCAGCCGCCAACGCCATCATCAGTGCCCGATCGAGCAAGCTCACTGACGACGAAATGCTCGAGGGCTTGAAGGAGGTGTTCGAGGCCCAGGGCTTTCTATCCGGTCTCGTCATCGATGAAGCTGACACGCTCCCATCGAGCAGCGCGTACCGATCGCGTTTTGGGAGCCTGCTGCGCGCCTACCAACTGGTTGGGTTCAAGCCGGACCGGGACTACAGATATATCGAGATCAACCGCCGCTTGCGCGAGCTTCATCCGGATATTGTTGCTGAGACGATTTCTGGCATTGAAGCTACGGGCGGCAAAGTAGAGCGGCATCCCCGAACAGACCTGCTCACCATTAACTGCGAATTCACCGCCTCTCTTGTCATCGTCCGTTGCAGCGAAACAAATGCGGGGTCTCTGCGGTGGAACATCCGCTTCGACATGGGCCTCAAGCCCGACATCACAATCGCAGTTCGTATGGATCGGCCAAACCAACGGCCGCTCGACTACTACCTGCTCCCCAGCCTCGACATGACCCTCCCACGCATCCGCCTCGCCGAGCACAACGGTTTGTCGCTCGATGCGTATCGCTTCAAGACGTTGGATCCCTTGTTCGACATGGCAGTCCACGTCCCTGTTCCGGAGGTGGCCTGATGGCGGACCCGCAAACCCAAACGGCTGTACTAATTCCGATGGACCGCATCACCGTGGTGAATCCGCGCGTGAGGAACCGAAAATCCTTCAGGTAGATCGTTGATAATATTGCCGAGCTGGGGTTGAAACGGCCGATCACCGTAGCTGTCCGACAAAGCGAGGATGGCCCGCGATACGATCTGGTCTGCGGACAAGGGCGCCTCGAGGCTTTCCAGGAGCTCGGTCAAACGGAAATACCAGCGATTGTCATCGATGCCAGCGACGAAGATTGCCTGGTGATGAGCCTCGTGGAGAACCTGGCGCGTCGCCAGCATCGGGACCTTGACCTTCTGCGTGATATCAAAGGCTTGAAAGAGCGTGGATATTCAGAACCCGAAATTGCTCGCAAAACCCAATTGTCGCTGAAGTACGTCCGTGGGGTCGTCCGGTTGCTCGAGAGCGCCGAACACAGACTTCTTCGTGCCGTCGAAAGCGGAAAGATCCCTGTCAGCGTTGCCGTCGACATTGCGGAGGCCAAGGATACGGATGTTCAGGACGTCCTGCGTCAGGCCTACGAGAACAACCTGCTTCGAGGCGGTAAACTCCTGGCGGCAAAGCGTCTCGTAGAGGCGCGCCAGCAATACGGTAAAGGACAACCCAGCGCAGACCGGACGAAGAGGCGCTCGCTGTCCGTCGAAGGCTTGATCCGAACCTATCAAAATGACGTCGAGAAGAAACAAGTCCTTCTGCGTAAGGCAACGGCGACACGCAACGAGCTGATGTTCATCACGGAAGCCCTGCGCAAACTCCTGAATGACGAAAACTTCGTCACGCTTCTGAGGGCCGAAGGCTTGGCGACGATCCCCAGAAACCTCTCTGATCGCCTGGCAGCTCGAACGGGAGACATCTGATGGTGCGATCGCGACGTCCCAGATCGATCAATATGGCGTTCGAGAAAGACCTTGTTCGACTACCTCTCGAACAAATCTGTCCACTTTACGCTGTGCGGAAAGAAACCAAAGACACAGTCAAATATCGACAGGTCGTTGCTTCCATCAAAGAAGTCGGGCTTGTCGAGCCGCTCATCGTCGTCCGCGATCAATCTGATCCTGAAAAATACATGCTGCTCGATGGTCATGTGCGTCTCGCAATCCTGACGGACCTCGGCGAGCAGGATGCACCGTGTCAGGTGTCGACGGACGACGAAGCTTTCACGTACAACAAGCGCATAAGCCGCCTGGCCACCATTCAGGAGCACAAAATGATCCTGATGGCGCTGGAGCGCGGCGTGCCGGAAGAGCGGCTCGCGCGCGCACTTAACGTTAATGTCAGATCACTGCAGGATAAGAAGAGGCTCTTGGACGGTATCTGCCCGGAAGCTGCTGAGCTTCTCAAGGACAAGCAGGTTGCTCTAACCGGTTTCCGGGTTCTCAAAAAGATGAAGCCTTTGCGCCAGATCGAAGCAGCGCAGCTTATGGTCGCAATGAACAAGTTTACCGTCAATTACGCCCGCTCGCTTTTGGCCGCGACACCGGCGAGCGAACTTAAAGACCCGGAGAAGCCAAAGGGATTGAAGGGGCTTTCGCGGCAACAGTTGGAACTGATGGAGCGCGAGTCTGCAAACCTGGAGCGCGAGCTGCGTCTCGTCGAGGACACCTATGGGCGCGATCACCTCGATCTGGTTCTGGCGCGTGGTTATGTCTCAAAGCTCATCACCAATGCACGCATCACACGGTATCTCGAGATGTATCATCCCGAGTTTCTGCCTGAGTTCGAAAAGATCACGGAGACGGAGGCCTTGGCCTCCTGATCTGAGCAGTTCGGTCAATTTCGGCTGAGCTGCATTCGGGGACCCGGACCCATAGAAGCGCGGGGACCGCAGGAGACGCCGCACGGTGGGGCGGATCAAGTGCGGCGGTGGGGATGGCGGCGAACCCGCGCGGGGCCCACCACGGCCGGGATTATCCACCTGGCTTTAATATGAGTATTTCTCACAGAGGTGGCGATCAGCATTTGGCTCGCCTGATCGCCGCCTCGCAAGGGTAATGCGCCATAGTGTTAATCGCTGGCCAAACCGCGGCCTGACCAGACCAAAACCTATAATAGGGTGAACATGCTAACGCTGACCCAAAGTTCGGCGCTACTGTCCTCGGTGTGCGCTGTGCGGCACGCATACGGAACTCAGGCAAAACCTTGCTAAACGATGTTCCATTCGCGACAAGCGTTGCATCGCAAGTGAGGAGACCGGTATGCACACAGTCGCAAATTTTGACCGTATCGGAGAGGAAAACGCCTTCGCCGTTTTGGCCCGTGCCGGGGCTTTGGCCGCCAAGGGCATGGATGTCATAAACTTAGGCATTGGACAGCCCGACTTTTCAACGCCGGACAATATAGTCGAGGCCGCCGTCAAGGCGCTTCGCGACGGACAGCACGGCTACACTCCCGCCACCGGCATTGCTCCACTAAGAGAAGCGGTTAGCGCCGATCTACATCGCCGGCTGAATGTCGAAACCAACCCTGACAACGTATTGATCGTGCCCGGTGGCAAGGTGACGATGTTTGCTGCAATCCTGATGTTCGGAGAACCTGGCGTGGATATTTTGTATCCCGATCCCGGCTTTCCGATTTACCGCTCGATGATTGAATTCACAGGCGCGCGGCCCGTGCCGATCCCGATCCGCGAAGAAAATGGATTTGCATTTAATGCCGATGAAACCCTGGCTTTGATCAAGCCGGAAACTCGTCTGATTATCGTCAATTCCCCTGCCAACCCTTGTGGTGGGGTTACGCCCAAAGTCGAAGTCGATAAGCTGGTTGCGGGTCTCGCCAATCACCCTCAGGTCGCCATCATGTCCGACGAGATCTATGACCAAATGCTTTACGATGGCGAACAGCACATCAGCCTGCTGACCTATCCCGAAATTCGCGACCGGCTGATCTTGTTGAACGGCTGGTCCAAGACCTATGCGATGACCGGCTGGCGGCTGGGCTATTCGATTTGGCCAGACACATTGTACGATAAAGCGCGTAAGCTTGCGGTGAACTGCTGGTCCTGCGTAAACACCCCAGCGCAATTCGCCGCATTGGAGGCACTGACCGGCCCACAGGACGCCGTTGGTGAGATGCTCGAAGAATTCGACGCTCGCCGAAAGTTGCTCGTTAAGCTGCTGAACGACCTGCCTGGCGTGTCATGCATTACCCCCAAAGGGGCATTCTACGCCTTTCCAAACGTCAAAGGCACCGGCTGGAAGGCCAAGGAACTTGCAAGCGCTCTGCTCGAACAGACCGGTGTCGCTACCATTGGCGGACCGGATTTCGGTACTCTAGGCGAAGGGTACATTCGCTTGTCCTACGCCAACAGTCAGCAAAACATCTCCAATGCTATCGAACGGGTGCGCGGGTTTTTGGATGGGGAATAATTAACACAGGTGTTTTCGGAAAAGTTAAGCTTGCGTCAAACAGAGAGGTCGAACGCCCTTATGTTAAACCCGCTGGCGGGTGGCGCACAAAACCAGGCAGACACGGCAAGCCCGGGAGTAGATGGCATTGGGCAGCTGTCTTAGCTGCTGATCTTGGCAACCCACGTCGAAACAGTAGCCGCCATCGAATTCATATGGTCTGCATGTGTAAAACCTGAAATGCGTACGCGTGGCTTCAGATCGTGATCTCCGTCTTCAAACCAACTCACTTGGATAGCTGAAGAAAGGTCGTACCCACTGAATTCGTCCTTCGTGCCAAACTGGTCCCGTGTTCCCTGACAAATCAGTGTTGGCGTTCGTAAGTTTTGTAGATGATCGGTGCGCAGCTTCTCGGGCTTCCCAATTGGGTGGAACGGATAGCCGACACAGAGCAAGCCAGCAATTTGACCCGTTTCGAACAGGTCATC
>JASFFN010000210.1:0-4759 GCA_050124275.1 Roseobacter sp.
CGAGCCGGCACCCCAGTTTCAGGCGTATGGACAGCCCCACATGGCGAATACTTGGTTTGCGTGCTCAGTTCCGCGCCATACGGTAGCAGAATGCACGGTTTACAGGGAACCGTTTGGGATGGAGACCTGATCGGACGGCAGTTGGGCCCGGGCCGCCTGATCGCGCCGGTCCCGTCATCTTGATTTTCCGGCGGGTGTCTCTAAAGCACCGGCCCGACGACAGCCACCGTGTTGTTCCACAGGCGCCGGCGTCTTGGCCAGGCTTCGACCTCCGCCAGCGAAACCTCGTCGCTGTCCCGGATATACTCCAGTTGCCGCTTGCGCATTGCCGTGGTCAGCGCTTCATCCTGCAAAAGGATATTGTTCTCGTAGTTCAGGTCGAAGCTCCGCCGGTCCATGTTGGCGGACCCGATGAGCGTGATGTCGTCGTCCACGGTCACGGATTTGGTGTGCAACAATCCCGGTTTGTACTCGAAAAGCCGGACGCCCGCGCCGAGCAGGCTGTCATAATAGCTGCGCGCGGTAGCGCCGACGGCAAAATCGTCATTGCGCTTGGGGATGACCAGCGACGTCTCGACGCCGCGCAGGGCCGCCGATTGCAACGCCACCTGCACGGTTTCGTTCGGCACGTAGTAGGGCGTCGTGACGATGAGTTTTTTCCGTGCGGCATACATACAGGAGGCGAACATCTCGGTCATGGCCGCGGCGCGGAACGTTGGCCCCGTCCCGATGACCTGGGCTTCGAACCCCGCGCCTATGGTTGCGGCACTGGCAAGCGGTTCGAGCAGGACGTCGCTGATGTCCTCATCGTAATTCGACATCCAGTCGGTGGCGAAAAGATGCTGGTTCTGCCGCACCACAGGTCCTTCGAAGCGCATCATGGCGTCTACCCATGGCGCGAATTTCGCCTTGGGCAAAAAGGCGGGATCAGCACAGTTCTGGCTGCCGCAGTAGGTGACCTGATTGTCGATGACGAGAACCTTGCGGTGGTTTCGCAAGTCTATTCGCCCGCCGAGAATACGCAAGATCGGGTTGCCGATGGGCAGCGCCCGCGCCAGCTTGACGCCAGCGGCATCCATGTCCTTCCACGCGGTGCTGCGCAGCATTTCGCGCGAGCCGAGATCGTCGACCATCGCGCGCACGGCGACACCACGTCCGGCAGCGCGCTTGAGCGCGTGAACCATCTTCATGCCGTTGGTGTCGGTCAGCCAGATGTAGAACATCAGATGCACATGACGCGTGGCATTGTCGATGTCCGCCACCATCCGGTCGATGCAGCTGTCGGAGTCCTCCATCAGTTCCGCACTGTTTCCGCCCACGGGTTTGTAACCGCTGATCGACTGCCCCACCCTGAAGAGCGGCTCCGTCTCGGCGTTGGGCTGATACTCCGGCCAGTCGGGCAAGGTCTCGGGGTGCGGCAAGGCGTTAAAGACCTTTCGCACCCGTTCGGTGCGCTTTGCCCCGATATTCGTTTCCCCCAGCAACAGATAGGCCAGAACACCCACGCCCGGGAGCGCGAATATCACCGCCAGCCAGGCAACCCGCACCGCCGGATCGCGGTGCGGGCGCATCAAGACGCGGATGGCGCAAACGAACACCACAAGGTAGGTTGCGATAAGCCAAAACATTGGGGTTCTTGTCCTTTTCCGCCGCCGATGGATCAATGCGCAGCACAGACGCGCCCGCGGAAGAATCTAAAATGATCCGGATGGGAATGCCTAGCAAAAACCGCTATTGCCGTCGCTTTCTCTTGCACATACGGTGCGTGCACGAAGCAGAATGGTTCGTAAATACCTTTCAAGACATACCGGAGACTCCATGAAAACAACGTACAAGATTTCCGCTGTCGCATGTGCGCTCGTGATGGGCACAGCTGCGCACGCCCAACCCGCCGATGCGATCTGTGCCGTCGAACAAATCATCGCCTGTGAAGCTTTTCAGCCCTGCGAGCGCAGCCTGCCAGGGGGCGTCAACATGCCGGCGCTGATTAAACTCGACCACACCAACGGTGTCGTCGTGAGCCGCACAATGGCCGAAGGCGACCGGACCTCGGCAATCGCCATGACCGAGGAACTGGACATTGGCTATGTCATCTCCGGCGTGGACGAGGGCAACGGCTGGAGCTTTCGTCTGGCTGAGGAAAACGGCCGGTTTACCTTTGCAACCGCGCATGACGGGGTCGCTTATGTCGGCTTTGGCGTCTGTGCCTCGGAATGAGCAGTTGAACCTGAAAGGACAATTCGATGCATAAACTCATTGTCACAATAGCGCTCAGCGCGGCGATGACAGCCTCGACCGCCTCTGCGCAAAACCGCTCGAGTGATGAGGTCTTCGGGGATGCCGGCCGCGGCGCACTCGGCGGCGCTGCCATCGGGGCAATCGCGGGCAGCGCCGGTAAAGGCGCGGCAGCCGGGGCCGTCGGTGGCGCCCTCTTTGGCGGGATGGAGCGACAGACACCCGACAACCTCGGGGGTGATGCGGTAAGCGGTGCCGTAAAGGGCGGTATCATCGGCGCGATCGCAGGGGATGCCGGCAAGGGCGCGGCAGCCGGCGCGATCGGCGGCATGCTGCTGGGTGGCATGCGCCGCGGCGACTTCTGACACCCTCGGTCCGCAGCGCGCGGGGCGGATCGCCTCGCGCCTGCCCTCTTCCATGCCCAGAACCGCAATGGTGACGGCAAAGCGCCCTTGGGGGGCCAACGGGTGGAGCTCTTGAAAAACTTCTTATCCCTGCCTTTTCTTGTTTTCGCCACCAGCGCGCTCGCCCAACCGGTAACCTGGGGCACCGCCGGCGGCTGGGACATTCTGATCGATACGGATGGGCGCCACGCCTGCTATGCAACCCGCACGCTCGAAGACGGCAGCGCCGTATTCATAGGTTTTGATCCCGGTGGCAAAGGTGGCTACTTCTCCATTTACAATCCGGGCTGGACACATATCGAAGAAGGTCAGGAAGGCCTTGTCGAGTTCGACTTCGGCAGGGCGAAATTTGCCGGCGAAGCCGTGGGAACGTTCCGCGACGGCGTGCCTGGCGGCTATGCCTTCTTCAACAATCCCGCTTTTGCGGATGCCTTCGCCCGCTACGAGACCGTCCAGATCACCGGATCCAAAGGCGCGTCCTTCTCCATGGCTCTTAGCGGCACGCATAAAGCCGTGACCGCCGTGCGGCAGTGCCAGACGGCACAACCCCCCGTACCTGACAGCAGCGAGTAGAGCCCCTACGCCTTACTGGTCAGACCACCTCGGCACGCCCTCGCGGATCGCGGCAGAGAACCCGTCGTTGAGGCCGTTGGCCTTTGCCCGCTCATTGATCCGCCCCAGAGCACGCAATTCCTCCGTTGTGTAGTTGGCGTTTAGGAAGCCTTCATCATGCAACCACTCGGGCATGTAACCGTTGACGATAATCCGCCAGTCGAAGGGGAACCGAACACCAACCGCGTCCATCATCTTGAAGACCACCGTTGTGCAGTTCGTGAACAGCGAATTGTACCAGTGCGGCCTTTCCGCCAACCGGTTCGCGTCGCTTACATATTCTTCGAGCAGCGGGCGCATGTTTTCTGGCCGGCCGGGTAATCTGAAAATATGCACATCATTGTCCCAGACGTTCGACCGCAGACCAACTACATCGTATTCTTCGGCCGCGAAAATCACCAGCGGGTGTGCCTTGAAAAAATCGGCAACCGGCGAATAGTTGCCATCCTTGTACCGGCGCACCTCGATAGACCAGGTTAGAAATTCGTCGTTGCCAAAACCGAAGCTCAGCATGAAATGCGCCATCTTCGGATCACCCCAGTAGGACAGGAAAAGATCGAGCGTTTCCAGCTGGGACAGGTCATACGTGCGCTTCGTCCAGTTTTCCGTGAAATCGTTCTCACTACGCCACTGAAACTCTCTGACACCGTCAAGGGTCAGGATATCGCCTTCGATCGTGCCGGTCACCTGACGCGCGGTCGTCGGTGCCCAATCGCCATCTGCCGGCGGTGTAAGCGTGTTCCACCACGCCAGCAGCGCAGCGAAGAACACCGCATAGACAAGGAAGGCCCGTCGGGTTTTTTTCGTGAAGAGGTGCACGAGCGACAAGACGCCGGGTATCAGGAAGATCGCGATCACCAGGTATTTTGCCAGTTCCGAAACCGGCATTTTGAACCAGATGGCCAGCGATCCCCATAACATCGAATAGGCGATTACCAGAAAAGCGATTGCGGCAAGGGCGAATTTCAGTACTGCTCTCATGTTTTTCCTTGTTGGCCGCACGCAAGGCACGGTGGATCGTGCCTGACGTTCGACGGGCTTTTCTTGTGGGTACTGAACGTAAAACCATTCGAAATTGCAACGAAAAAGGCACCGGCCATTTGCCGACCGCATGCGCAGACTTCGCCCCCGCAGACGGCAGCAGATCACCGTTCGGGTGGCTGCCAACTCGAAAAACTGCTGAAAAATTAGGCTTTGCGGGACCTGAAACACACTCATCGACGATTCAGACACGCTCATTCCGGTCGATTAACGGGACATTCGTCTTTCGCGATCCGGAAAACAACGCGTAGCAGAGAAGTCCAGACCAGATCGGTCCGTCCGACAAGGAGATGGCGATGCGCTTGCGAGACATTGTATCAGTATACAGCAGCGGTCTGTGCGAATTGGTATTGTCCGCCCTCGGCATGGCGGTCGCAGCGCTTTTGATATTGCATTTGTTCGGCTCGTTTTCGGGCCTCGTCATCGACGCGGACGCGGTTCTGTTGTTCACCTGGCAGAGCCTGATC
>JASFFN010000211.1:0-4755 GCA_050124275.1 Roseobacter sp.
GGTTTTTCCGCTCAATGCCGCGCCGCGCGCCCGGAGGTAGTCCGGGGAGACCAGCCCTTCCACCGGGACAGGGACGAAATCGCTATCGGCCATGTAGCGGCCTCTGTCGGCAAAGGCCAGCCGCGACGCGTCGCCGATCAGCCGTCGCACGTCGGGGTCTGCGGGACCATCGCTGAGGTCATAGGCGTCGAGCATGCCGAGAATCTGGCCAACGGTCAGTGCACCGGAAGACGGCGGCCCCATCCCGCAGACGTCATGCGCCCGAAACGAAACACAAACCGGCGGGCGCTCCCTGACAGAGTAGATACCGAGATCCAACTCGGAAAGAACGCCGGGATTACCGGGGGCGTTCCGCACCGTTTCCACAATGTCCTGTGCAATCTCGCCGGTGTAGAAGGCACGCACCCCGTCATTCGCGAGACTGCGCAGGGTTTCCGCGTAGGGCATGTTCCTCAGCATCTCGCCCGCCTGCAACGGCACGCCTCCAGGCAGGAAGTAGGATGCCGTCGCCTCGAAACGGCCAAGCCGCTCCTGTTCGCCCGCCACCAGTCCCGCAAGACGCGGTGAGACCGGAAAACCGGCTTCGGCGAGATCGATTGCGGGCGCGAGCAGGTCTGGCCAAGGCAGCGTGCCCCAGCGCGCATGGGCGGCATGCATCAAGGCCGGTGTCCCAGGTGTCCCGACCGAGCGCCCCCCGACGACCGCATCGAAGAAGCCCAGGGGCTCGCCGCTCTCATCCTGAAACAGGCGCGGTGTCGCGGCCAAGGGAGCCGTTTCGCGACCGTCCAGTGTGGTGAGTTCGCCGGCAGACGCGTCGTAGTAGACAAGAAATGCACCGCCTCCCAAACCTGAGGACTGCGGCTCGACGAGGCCCAGAACAGCCTGCACGGCCACCAGCGCATCGGCGGCCGAACCGCCGCGCTGCAATACCTCGCCGCCAGCCTGCGCGGCCCATGGGTTCGCGGCGGCGACCATCCAGTTCGAGGCGTCCACCGGGCGCCCTTCCGCCTTGGCTCGCAAGGCACGCGAAACCGCGTCGGAGACCGCTTCGAAAGTGCCTTCGGTTGCGATCTCCGGGGCGACGGCGTCAGCCGCCTGCTGGGCCATCGCTGCCTGTCCGGCAAGCAGCACGAGCGCGCACATCAGTCGTTTCACTGTGCCTTCCTCCCCAAATCGAAAGCGGTTTACAACATGGCCGGCACAACCTGATCCGGCGGGCGGTGGCCATCGTCGAAGGTCTTTATATTGATGATGACCTTTTCACCCATTTCGATCCTGCCTTCGCGCGTCGCAGACCCCATGTGCGGCAGGAGCACCACGTTCCTGAGCTCTCGCAGGCGCGGGTTTATGGCGGTGCCGCGCTCGTACACATCCAAGCCCGCGCCCGCGATGTCACCGGCCCGCAACATGCGGGTCAGGGCATTCTCGTCGATGACCTCACCGCGAGAGGTGTTCACGATCACGGCCTCGGGTTTCATGAGTTTCAGGCGTCGCGCGTTCATCAGGTGGAAGGTAGACGGCGTCGACGGGCAGTTCACGGAGATCACATCCATGCGCGCCACCATCTGGTCGAGACTGTCCCAGTAAGTCGCCTTGAGGTCTTCTTCGATTTCCGGGCGCAAGCGTTTCCGGTTATGATAGTGGACCTGCATACCGAAAGCATTGGCGCGTCGCGCGACCGCCTGCCCGATCCGGCCCATGCCCAGAATGCCCAGACGCCGTCCGCCAATCCGACCTCCCAGAAAAGCCGTGGGCGCCCATCCATGCCATTTGTCCGCCTGCATGACCGCCAGACCTTCGGGTATGCGGCGCAGCACCGCAAGCATCAGCGCCATAGTCATGTCGGCGGTGTCGTCGGTGAGAACGCCGGGCGTGTTCGATACAAGAATGCCGCGCTGGCGCGCCGTCGCAACGTCGATGTGGTCCACGCCGGCCCCGTAGTTTGCGATCAGTTTGAGACGATCTCCCGCCTGAGCGATCAGGGTGGAATCGATATCATCGCCAATGGTTGGCACCAGAACATCCGCTTTCTTCATCGCTTCGGCCAGTTCCGCCCGTTCCATCCGCGTATCGTCTTCGCGCAGGGTGACATCGAAGAGTTCGCAAAGCCGTGTTTCGACCTCTTCGGGCAACCGTCGCGTAACGACAACACTCAGCTTTGGCTTCGACATTTGGCATCTCTCCGGACTTGGCGAGGTTCAGAATTTTTGGCATGGTGACGGAACTCGCGACAAGGCACAAGAACCTCGCGCCGGCAAAAGAGCAAAATGCGTAAAACAGGCTGCGTCATGCAAAAAACTCTGAGCATCTGCATCAGCGGACTGATCGCCTGCCTTGTCCTTTTCAGCCCCGTTCATGCGGCTCAGGAGGACGGTGGCGGGAAAGGTCCTGTGACCAACCTGCCCTTGCCAAGATATGTCTCGATGAAAGCCGCCGAAGGCAATGCGCGCCGCGGACCCTCTCTGACACACCGGATCGACTGGGTGTTCAAACGCCGCGACATGCCACTTCGGATCACGGCCGAACACGGCCACTGGCGCCGCGTCGAAGATCGCGACGGTCAGGGCGGATGGATACATTATTCCTTGATTTCGGGTGTCAGAACCGTGATCGTCGAGGAGGATATGCTGAAAATTCACAGCCGCCCCGATCAGGCCTCCCCCGTCAACGCGGCGCTGGAAGCGGGCGTCGTGGCGCGGCTGGGAAAATGCGGCCCGGACTGGTGCCAGGTCCGATCGGGCGGGTATCGCGGCTGGGCGCCCAAGTCAAAGCTTTGGGGTGTGTCTCCGGACGAAATTCGCGACTAGCCATCATGCGGCTGCGGCAGTATGTCCAGCAGGGCTCCGGAAGGTCCGGGCAACGTGCCACGCAACACAAGGACAACAGATGCGCGCCATTACCTACGACACCTTTGGCCCGGCCGAAGACGTACTGACCCTGTCGGAGTTGCCGACTCCGGATCCGGCGGAAGGTGAGGTTCAGGTCACGCTTGCGTTCTCAGGCGTGAATCCTTCTGACGTGAAGGCGCGCGCCGGAACGCGTCCCGGGGTAATGAAACCGCCGTTCCCAAAAATCTGCCCCCACAGCGATGGCGCCGGGACCATCACCGCCGTCGGACCGGGCGTGAACGCCGCACGCATCGGCGAGCGCGTGTGGCTCTGGAATGGCCAGTGGCAGCGTGCCTGGGGCACCGCAGCAGAAGTCATCTGCCTGCCCACGGCGCAAGCCGTCGCCCTGCCGGACGGCGTTGATCTGGAAACCGGCGCAAGCCTCGGTATACCGGGGATGACGGCGGCCCATACGGTTTTTGGCGGCGGAGACATAACGGGCAAGACTGTCCTTATACACGGCGGAAATGGTACCGTCGGTCACCTCGCCGTGCAGCTTGCCAGATGGGGCGGCGCGAAAGTCATCGCGACCGCTAGCCCGACCGATTTCGCGCGGTGCAAAAACGCGGGAGCAGAGAGCGCGCTCGACTATCGCGCAGCTGATCTCGGGGACGGCATTCTGGCTGCGAATGGCGGGCGGCCGGTTGATCGCATCATCGATGTCGAATTCGGTCGCAACATCGCGGTCAACGCGCAAGTGATCGCGCCCAACGGGACGCTTGCTGCCTATGGTTCCGCAAAGAACATGAACCCCGAAATCCCGTTCGGCGCGCTGCTTTTCAAGGCGGTGACGATCGACATTTGCCTCGTTTACATTCTTGAAAAAATCCAGCGCGCCCACGCGATCGATCTTTTGCACAAATCATTGGTCGACAGTGCTCTTTCCTGCCCGGTGGCAAAAACATACCCGCTCGAGCAGACAGCAAAGGCACATGAAGCTGTCGAAGCGGGAGGCCGTGAAGGAGCCATCCTGGTCGGGACCGCGCGCTGAAGCGCAATTCCAGCAGAAATCTCATATCGCCAATTGGTCGATTTCGTTTTTGTGAAAAACGGGACTTGCACGTCGCCATACATCGTTCTAGGTACCGGAGCGCGTTGGGGTGTAGCCAAGCGGTAAGGCAGCGGTTTTTGGTACCGTGTACCGTAGGTTCGAATCCTACCACCCCAGCCACCACAATCTAAGTTATTGATATAATGTAGATTTTTATATTTCAGCGCGTCATTTCGGGCGCTTTCAGAGGTGTCAATTTACCCCAGACCGACAGATATCCACTATTCAGCCCGTTTCCTCGAAAAGTCTGGAATCGCCATTTCCGCGGTAGCAGTTTGGGCCAATGTGATGGCGGTAGCATCGCCCTTCGTGCGGCCATAACCCAGTGGCATAGTGCCGGAGGATAAAGCCAGCGACGAGCAGCACCGCAGACGTAAGAATTGATTTTGATGCAGTGGCTTACAATGCGGCGAAGGCGTCGCGCTGCTCAGTCCAAATCGGTGAGAAGGCGTGGCGCTTCAACCGGTCTGATGTCATGCCGACGGGCTGCCGGCCTTCGCGGACGGCTCTAATGACGTCCGGCGCCAGGAAGGCCAGTTCGATCAGTTGCTGGACACGGCGCTTCGAGACGCCTTCGATTTCTGCGATCTCCGCAAAGGTTTTGCCCGACCGGACCAGATCGAAGTATCGATGCGCCCGGGCGATGTTGCGCAGCAAGGTAGCATCGATCCCTGGATGCGCATCGCCTATGATGAGTTTGGTTTCGACACCCCGCTTGCGGCGTTGGAACGCTGAGGTGACGGTCAGCAGATCTTCCGCAATGCGCTCCGCGTTCACATCAAGATGAGTTGCGAGATGCTCGCTGGACAAGGTGAT
>JASFFN010000212.1:0-4750 GCA_050124275.1 Roseobacter sp.
AAAAGAATGAACGTTCCGTTTCAGTGCCGGTGCTGTTGAGACTGCTGGAAGTCTACGGCGTCGACTGGCAGGACATTGCCGAGGATGAAGACACCGCGCAACTTGCAGACCTGCGCGCCGCCTTGCAGGATCCGCTTTTCGAAAGCGATCACACGGATCTGACGCAATTGCGCGCCGCGCTGACACACAGTCCGGATCTTGCCAGCGCCTTCCTACGGCTTCACCGCGCATACCTGGCCGCAACAGATCAGCTCATGTCGGTCACGGAAGCGCAAGACCCTGAAGCCGGGCGACCGGTCGTTTCTCCAGAGGCGGCAGTGCACATGTTCTTTCGCACGCGCAAGAACTACTTTCAGGAACTGGAGGCACCGGCCGAGCGGTTTTGGGGCGACCAACAGGTTGAACCTGACGACGTCTACGCCGCGCTGAAGGCGCGCCTGCACAACAGGTTCGGGATCAGGGTGCGCGTGGTGGCCGTCGAAGAAATGCCCGGAGCCCTGCGCACCTATGACGAGCAACAACGGCAGGTGACCCTGAGCCAGGCACTGGATCATCCAAACCGGGTTTTTCAACTGGCCCATGTCTGCGGGCTGATCGAGGAGCAGGACACTCTCGATGCGCTCCTCTCCGAGACCGGAATACCGGATTCGCGCGGGCAAACCCGATGTCGCGTAGAGCTGGCCAATTATTTCGCAGCGGCCGTGCTGATGCCCTATGGCGCGTTTCTCGCCGAGGCCACGTCCAGCAAATACGATTTCGCGCATCTCGCGGCGCGCTTCGGTGTCAGCTTCGAGCAGGCGTGCCACCGCGCGACCACATTGCAAAGGTCCGGCGCGCGCGGCGTGCCCTTCTTCTTTCTGCGGACGGACAAGGCGGGGAACGTCACGAAACGCTTCAATGCCACCGACTTCCACCTGGCGGAATACGGCGGAGCCTGTCCGCGGCTCGACATCCACACGTCTTTCCGCATGCCGGGCCACATCAATGCGCAGTTTGTTGAAATGCCCGATACCAGCCGGTTTTTTGTGTTCTCCCGCACCGTGGATCGCCCTGTGGTCACCCGATACGCACAGGATCTGCGCCTCGCCGTCGCTATGGGCTGTTCAGTGGAACATGTCGGCTCCATCGGGTATGCGGAGGGACTGGCAATGACTGACGAACGGGTCACCCCCATCGGGATCAATTGCCGCATCTGTCCGCGCCAGAACTGCGACCAGCGCGCGCATGCCGCTGTGGTTCTGACCGGCCCGCTTGATGCGAGCAAACGCGGGGCCACGCGATACGACCACTGATACGATCATTTATCTGGTCACCGGCTTTTGCGCGTGAGCGTGTGGAGAATGCGACCTATCGGACAAGAAATACCGTCGGACCGGTTCAGGTCGGGCACAGGCGCCCTGCCACCTTGGCTCAGCTTTTGGTGGGGATGCCGGAAAACCCGGCCTCGGCCATCAGGGCATCGGAACGGCTTTCAACCGCGGCCTCCAGCTCGGCCATGAAAGCATCACGCGGCAATCCCGCTTCTATCTGGGGCAGAAACTCCACCACCGCGACGCCCGGTTTGCGCAATAACCCGCGCTTCGGCCAAAGAACGCCCACATTTGTCGCCACGGGCACGCAGGGCTGACCCAGCTGTTCGTAGAGGACGCCCGTACCCACCTTGTAAGGCATCTTCACGCCGGGAGCGACACGCGTTCCCTGTGAGTAGATGATGAGTTGGCCGGGGGTGCTCCGCCCCGCTTCCACGTCGGCGACCATTTTCTGAATGGCGGCGCCGCGTTTGCCCCGATCGACCGGGACACAGCCCAGACGCTTGGCGTAAAGGCCAATGATGGGGGTCATCAGGATTTCCTTTTTCATGATGAATTTACCCGCCGGCAAGGCCGTGAAGATCATCATGATGTCCAGAAATGACTGGTGCTTGGCCGCAATCAGCGCCTCCCCATGAGGGGGCGTGCCGCGTATTTCACACCGCAGGCCCACCATCCACCGCGCCGTCCAGAAGACATACCGCGAGTAGCCTTTGCAGGCGGCATAGGCGCCACGCCGGTCGAACAATGCCCAGGGTGCAAAGAGCAGGCCGAAAATCGGCATGGCGAGATACATCTGAACGATGAAAATAACCGAGCGCACATATTGCAACATCATGCCAACTCCCGAAGCACACGATACGCCGCGCGGCGCGTCGCGAGGTATGCAACCAGTGCCGCGAACACCGGCACCAGCAACGGCAATGTCCATTGCACACCCTGGAAACCCAGACCGCTCAGGAAGCCACCCGTTTCAGATGCGACGGGCAGCATCCGAATGGCTGCCATACCGAGGAGACTACCTACCAGCGCGCCGGCAAAGGCGCGCAGGGCGAACCGGCGCACAAACGATCTGGCGATAAAGCGATCAGTCGCGCCGACAAGCCGCAAGACCGTGATGACTTGCGTGTTTGCCGCCAAGGCGGCGTTGGCCGCCAATGTCACCACCGCCGCCATCGTCAAGGCGAGCAGCGCCGCCGACAAGACCGCAAGCATTTTCAGCCGACCCGCGGCCTGCACGAGCGGCCTGCGCCATTGCGCGTGGTCGTCCAGAACCGCGCCGGGCACTTCGGCGTCCAGACGCAGCTGCAACCCGGTTGCATCGAAACCTTGGCTTTCCTGAATCACCTCGATGAGCTGCGGCACAGGCAGATTTTGCAAATCCAGTTCGGGTCCGAACCAGGGTGCGAGCAAGTCCTGTTGTTCTTGCGGTCCCAGCGCACGGGCAAAGGCCACGCCCGCGGTGGACTCAAGGATACGCAGGGCCGCTTCTGTCCTGACCCCGCGTTCATCGATCGGCGCCGTGATGCGGATTGTCGCGGATTGCGCCAGTTCGTTTTCCCATCGCGCCGCGAGGCGTCCCGTGGCGACGCTCAACGCCAGCGCGAAGACCGCCACGAAAGCCATGGCGGCAGCGGCAAATACAAGCAATTGAGCGGTAAAGCCTGATGGCGGCACGATCCGGTCGGACGGCGTATCGCCTCCAAGACCGTTCATCAGGATTTTCGTCGCCCGCGTCACAGGTCTGCTCCGGCCAGTTGCACGCGATTGTTCGATATGCGCAGCACCCGCGCCTGCACCTGCGACTTGGCCGCACGAATAAGGCTCAGATCATGGGTCGCGATCAACACGGATTTGCCCATCTTGTTGAGCTCGACCAGCAGCCTCAGCAAACGCTGCGACATCTCCCAGTCCACATTTCCGGTGGGTTCATCCGCGATCAGGAGATCCGGTGACATGATGACGCTGCGCGCCAGTGCTGCGCGTTGGCGTTCGCCTCCTGATAATTCTGGTGGAAAGGCGTTCGCCCGATGAGAAAGCCCAACCCATGCCAAAAGCTCTGACAGATCGTCTCTCACGTCATCGCTCTCGGTCGTTTTGCCCGCCGTCACGAGAGGCAGCGCAATGTTTTCTACAAGGGTGAGGTGGTCCAGAAACTGACAGTCCTGGTGTACCACGCCCAGCCTGCGACGCAGCTTTGCAACGTCATCGCGCTCAAAAGTCGCAAGGTCCTTGTCATAAACCAGAACCTTGCCTGCGGTCGGACGCAGGGCACCGTAGCACAAGCGCAGGAATGTGGTTTTGCCAGCACCCGACGGGCCGGTCAGAAAATAAAACGACCCTGGTGCGAGGCTGAGCGATACATTCGACAGGAGCGCGTCTTCACCGTAGCTGTACGCAACATTATCTAGCTCGATCACTTTGCCTCCGATGAAGTGTTGGGGTCCTTTTGCCTCAGCCCAAGTCTGGTTTCAATGCATCACTCGGCGACTTTGTCGACAGATAACACTTTTCGCGGAAACCGCTTCGCAATAAGCTGCCGGAAAAATAAAGCTGAAGGCAATCGAGATGCAGCAGGTCACGAAGTGCGTTTAATCTGTCCTAACTGTGGTGCTCAATACGAAGTTCCCGCTGACGTCCTGCCAGCCGAGGGGCGCGACGTACAATGCTCGAACTGTGGCCAGACATGGTTTCAGGAACATCCTGACCACGCTGCCTCGGATCAGGAGCGCCAATCGTCCTTGCCACAGGAAGACGAAGAAGTCGTCAGCGCCGATCCGAGCGATCGCCCCGCGCCCGAGCCAGCACGGGAAGAACCTGAGGCTTCTGGGGGAACAACCACTCCCGACGGCGCGGTGTCAGAGACCCCAAAGCCCGAGGCTCCGAACGAGGTATCCCCGACACCCCCGCGACGGGAACTGGACCCCTCGGTTGCAAGCGTTCTGCGCGCCGAAGCCGAGTTGGAGGAAAAAGCGCGACGCCGGTTCGGCGGCAGCATGGAAAGCCAACCCGAACTCGGCCTCGATGAACCCCAACACGATGCCAGTTTTCGCGAACGCGAGGCGAGAGAGCGCATGGCACGGATGCGCGGTCAGAAAATTTCTTCAGAAGATCCCGGTCAAAAGGACCTCGACAGCGCGCCGCCGGTCATCGGTTCTCGGCGAGATCTTTTGCCGAACATCGAAGAGATCAACTCGACACTGCGGTCGAACAACGATCGGTCGCCCGCTACGGACGCGGGTCAAACTGCGCAGATCGAGGTCAGGGAAAGACGCGGTTCGCGTCGCGGCTTCTTTTTGACAGTGACAATTGTGATCTGTCTGGCACTGATCTACATATATGCGCCGCAACTGGGCGATGCCGTCCCACAAGCCAAGCCGGCCCTTGCTTCCTACGTCTCGATGATAGACGCGTGGCGGCTTTGGCTGGACGAAAAAATT
>JASFFN010000213.1:0-4743 GCA_050124275.1 Roseobacter sp.
AAAGGGCTTGCGCCGGCTTGGCGTGGTATTTTTGAACGCCCTTGGCAACAGACGCTGTTGGCGGGTTACCGAGAATCCAGTACGTATCTGTCGTCGATCAGGTTTCTGGCAGCTTCTTCGCAATCGCCCGGGCTGTCGAGGATGCACGTTTGCGGAGTGCCATTGTATACGACCGAGGTTTGCGTGTAAGTGCCACTCGCGCCCTGGATTGTTCGCGTCCGGATTTGGTATTCCGTACCGGCATTGAGCCCGTTTCTGAGCACAGCGGTGGTCGTTTGCTCGTCAACTACGGTGGAACACGCCCCCAGAGTCGTGAGAGCTACAAGGGCCGGAAACATAGATTTCATCACGCATTTTCGGTTACTGACCATTCTACCTCTACAAAAATTGCAAAACTCTCTTCTCTGCTTTTTTGTTTTCCCGACGTCAGAGCCGCGTTCAGATACAAAAGTAGGCATCGTCGCACGCTTCGATCAGGCGCTCGGCTTTGCTCTCGCAATCGTTGGGACTCGTTGGAATGCATAGCTGGGTGTAACCTCGGTAAACGACGCTGGTTTCCTCATATGTCCCATTCACACCCTCCAGCGTGCGCGTCCGGACGAAATATCGTTCTCCGCCGTAATATCCATCTTCGACGAAAGCCTCGGTGACCTGTTCGTCAACGATCGTTGCCGTGGCGCATGCGCTCAAAAGCAGCAGGGCCAAAATCGGAAGCGCCTTGGTTTTCATGTGTCTGTACTCCGACGTTGCGGTTGATTCCATCGGTGGAATTGTTTTGCCCACAACAATGTATGCCTTTGCATTTCTTTCGACAGTTCAATCGCCTTTGCTGACAATGTTGTGAACGCAGGTTATCCGTAATGATCAACCGGCGTCCCGGCAATAGCGGACATATTGAGCAATCCGCGCGCCGTGATCGAAGGTGACACGATATGCGCCTTGTTTCCCATGCCCATCAGGATCGGCCCCACTTCCAGCCCGCCACCTTTCATCTTAAGAATGTTGCGCACACCCGAAGCGGCGTCAGCGTGTGCGAAAATCAGAACATTCGCCGCGCCATCCATGCGGTTGGAGGGCAGAATCCGCGATCTCAACTCGGGATCGAGCGCCGTATCGACATTCATCTCGCCCTCATAGCAGAAATCCTGATTTCCATCATCCAGCAGCTTGATCGCGGCGCGCAATCGCCCGCCCGTGCCTTCACCCTTGTTTCCGAATTGCGACTGAGAGCAGAACGCGATCTTGGGTTCTATCCCGAAACGGCGCACGTGGCGTGCGGCCCCGATGGCGATTTCGGCGATTTCTTCCGGACTGGGATGCAGATGGACTTGTGTATCGGCAATAAACAGAGGGCCATCTTCGAGGATCATCATCGACAGCGCTCCCACGGGATGCAGGGTGCCGCGGGCAAGTATCTGACTGATGTAATTCAGGTGCCAGCTGAATTCGCCGAAGGTGCCGCAGATCAGGCTGTCCGCTTCTTCGCGATGCACCATGACTGCGCCGATGGCGGTTGTATTGGTGCGCATGATCGCCCGCGCCAGATCCGGGGTTATGCCATGGCGCGCGCGCAGTTCGTGATAACTCTCCCAGTAGGCGCGATAGCGCGGGTCGTTTTCGGGGTTCACGTAATCGAGATCATTGCCGAGTTTGATCGTCAGGCCGGCCCGTTCGATCCGCATCTGCATGACCTCGGGCCGCCCGATAAGGATCGGACGCTCTGCGGTTTCCTCCAGCATGGCCTGACTGGCACGCAACACGCGCTCGTCCTCGCCTTCGGCAAAAACGATCCGGCGCGGCGAGAGGCGTGCGGCCTGAAAAACGGGGCGCATCAGCAACGCGGATTTGAAAACGGAACTGTCCAGTTTTTGCCGGTAGGCCTCGAGGTCTTCGATCGGGCGCGTCGCGACCCCCGTTTCCATCGCGGCCCGCGCCACGGCGGATGAGACCACCCCCACAAGGCGCGGATCGAACGGTTTCGGGATCAGGTAGTCTGCCCCGAATGTCATCTTTTCGCCCTGATAGGCGGCCGCGGCCTCGGCCGAGGTGGTCGCGCGCGCGAGTGCCGCGATCCCGTCGATGCAGGCAAGCTGCATCTCGTCGTTGATCGTGGTCGCACCTGCGTCGAGCGCACCGCGGAAAATAAACGGAAAACAAAGCACGTTGTTCACCTGATTGGGAAAGTCGGAGCGTCCTGTTGCGATGATCGCGTCCGGCGCGACCTCCCGCACGAGGTCGGGCAGGATTTCAGGCGTGGGATTCGCCAGCGCAAAGACGATGGGGCGTTCCGCCATCCGTGCGACCATTTCGGGCTTCAGAACACCGGGCCCAGAGAGGCCGAGGAAGAGGTCGGCACCATCGATCACGTCGTCCAAAGTGCGCAAATCGGTTTGTTGCGCAAATTCGGATTTGCTCGGGTTCATGTCCACCGTGCGGCCTTCGTAAACGAGCCCCTGAATGTCGCAGAGCCAGACGTTTTCGCGCTTTACGCCGAGTTTGAGCAACATGTTGAGGCAGGCGATGCCTGCCGCGCCACCGCCCGTGGACACGATCTTGATATCTTCGAAGTTTTTGCCGGCCACGTGCAGGGCGTTCTTCGCCGCTGCCCCCACGACGATCGCCGTGCCGTGCTGATCGTCGTGAAATACCGGAATGTTCATCCGCTCGCGGCACAAACGTTCGACGACAAAACAATCCGGTGCCTTGATGTCTTCGAGGTTGATGGCGCCGAAACTGGGTTCGAGCGCGCAAACGATATCCGCGAGCTTTTCGGGGTCCGTCTCGTTCACCTCGATGTCGAAGCAATCGATGCCCGCGAATTTCTTGAACAGAACCGCCTTGCCTTCCATGACGGGCTTGGACGCCAGCGCGCCGATATTGCCGAGGCCCAGCACTGCTGTCCCGTTCGAGACGACCGCGACCAGATTGCCCCGCGCGGTGTAGCGCGCCGCAGAGGCCGGGTCCGCCTTGATCTCGAGGCAGGCTTCGGCGACTCCGGGAGAGTAGGCACGCGCGAGATCACGGCCATTTGCCAGCGGCTTCGTCGCCCGGATTTCCAGTTTTCCGGGCTTGGGAAACTCATGATAGTCCAGCGCCGCCTGGCGCAGGTTTTGTTGATCGGACATCTGGCTCTCCCTCCCCCGAGGTCGCTAGTTTAACGTTAAACTAACGTTCGCAATGCCGTACGCACTTACCCCTTCGGATGTGTCTCGTACAGCGGATGTTTACAATTGTGCACGCCAGATTAATGATCCGTCATCGAAAAGCGACCCCAAAAAGCGGCAGCACTCCATTATGTCCGATGACAACGACTGCGCGCGTTTGACCGTGGCTTCGGCCCGTTTGGGCAAACCGTTGTCTTTTTGCCTTCTCCTGATTGCTTTTTTTGTCGGTATAGATGTGTTGTTTTTTGCACAGGGGGCGTCTTTCAAGCGCGAAGGCGGCGGGCTGGAAACGGTATCGGTCGTCTTGTACGGCGTTGCCCTGATCGTGTTTTTCCGGCTCGCTCCGGCGCGCGACAGGTTGCGGCTTTTCCACATCCCGGCCCTGATGGCGCTGTTTGCGATGCGCGAACTCGATCTCGACAAGGCTTTTACCGAAGCGGGCATACTCTCTCTCAAGCTGTACGGCGGAGATGCGGCACTCAGCACGAAACTAATCGCGGGTGCGGTTGCACTGTCCGTTGTCTATGTGGTCCTTCGTACCCTTCGGCTGGGCATACCCGCCATGTGGTCGGCGCTGAAAGCCGGTGAAAGCTGGCCGTGGTATGCCGCTCTTGCCGGCGGCCTCGTCGTTGCGACCAAGCTTGTGGACGGTCTGGGGCGCAAGCTGCTCGATTTCGGTATCGTTGTTTCCGATGACGTTTCGGTACTGGCCGCCACGGCAGAAGAAATCGGAGAGGCATTTATTCCCGTCTGCGCTATTCTGGCGATGATTGCGTTTTGGAGAGGGGCCGCACATGAACACCACGCAAGCTGAAATCCGTCTGCCGACGACGGAGTTGCGCGATGACATCCCGTTCTACACGAAAGTGCTCGGTATGCGCATGGAGATGATTTATCCGGCTGACGATCCTTCGGTCGCGGTGTTTTCCGGCCATGGTCTGCGGCTGCGCATCGAAAAAGGCGCCCAAGAGCCAGCGGGAACGATCCGGATCCTCACCGAAAATCCCGATACCTTCGCGGATGGACAGAGACGGATGACGGCGCCCAATGGCACGCAGATCGAAATAGAGCCGTTGAAAACGCCCCTCGTTTTGCCCGAGACCGTACACAGTTTTGTGGTTCGCCGACTTGCGGATCAGGCGCCCTGGATCATCGGGCGCGCCGGCATGCAGTACCGAGATCTCATTCCCGACCGGCTCGGCGGCTCCATCATCGCAAGCCACATCCGCATCCCCGACGGCGGACCGGTCCCCGACATGGTTCACTACCACACCGTCGGTTTTCAGTTGATCTTTTGCTACAGGGGGTGGGTGGATCTCGTCTACGAGGATCAGGGCGAGCCTTTCCGGCTTCATGCGGGAAACTGTGTGATCCAGCCGCCGGAAATACGTCATCGGGTGCTCTATGCATCAGACAATATCGAAGTGATCGAGATCGGCGTTCCCGCCGAACATATCACGACGATCGATCATGAGATGACGTTGCCGAACGGACCCGCCAACCCTGACCGTGTTTTTCAGGGGCAGCGGTTCGTCCACCACAAGGCCGAGGAGGCAACCTGGGCACCTTTCAGACTTCC
>JASFFN010000214.1:0-4725 GCA_050124275.1 Roseobacter sp.
TGAGCATGACCAACGGGTTTTCCTTTACGACGCGAATGGACGTGAGCATGGCGGACACGAAATCGATTTCCCGGTCAAGCAGCATGGGCATGGAGACGACGGTCACTGAGAACAGGACAGCCGACAGAAATGCGCCGACGCAGGTGCCAATCGCCAGAAAGGTCCAGCCCTCCGGCGTGAAGAAAACGGTATTCAAGAACCCGTCCAGATCCGAAAAGGATGAATCTTGCAGGATGATTACCAGAAGGGTACGAAACTGGTAAAACCATACCCATAGAATAAACAGGGTGACAAAGGCCATCCAGCCCATCTCGCGCTTGCGTTGACTGGCCATGACGGTGAGGATTTCAGACCAGCCGAAACGCTCTCCCGTCTGCAGGCGGCGGGACATTTCATAAAGTCCGGCAGCGGCGAAGGGGGCGACCAGCGGGAAGCCTACAGCGGCGGGGATGATCATCCAGATCGCGCCGAGCCAGACCAGGCACCAAACAAACAGGATTCCGAAAACCGCATAGAACAGGCCGAAGAAGCCGCTCATGAAGGGGCAAGTAAGAAAGTCGGAAATCCCGGCCTTCAGCGACGCGGTAATATCACGCGTCGTCACCTTGTTGACCTTGGGCATCGCCGGCCGAGGCGGCGTCAAATTGTCCTGTTGTTCGGAACCTGAGGTCTTGCCTTTCATGACTACGCCTCCCGGAACATGCTCTTGCGCTGGTCGATCCGCCAACAGGCCCAGCGGTCAAACAGACATGCGTCCTCCACGACCGCAAGTCTGCATCAGGCGGGGCACGAGGGCAAGCAAGGAGTATGGCCGCTTCGTCCACAAGTCGGACGCCGTCGCGTGAAAAAGCGCGGCTCAGCTCGGTCTGACGGCGGCAGGGTTCCACCGGCGTTATCCAAATCATCAGCGGCGGTCCGCACCGGCGGGACACATCATCGGCGTACGGGCCGCACAAGACGCTGTGCAATCGGTTTGTCGGGCCGTCGCGCTTTGGCGTCTTTGCGCACATCGCCCGGGAACTGGCAGAACCGGGGTCGGAGGATGAACCCATGATGATCGACTGCGCCCATGTGAAAGCGATCCGCGCGGCGGCAAGTCTCTCAGCGGGGGGATACGTACCGGGGCTTTCGGTCGAACCAGAGGCCGCCTGAACAGCAAATTACAACCGGTCTGCGGCGCAGTCGTATCAGTGTTGGCTTCTGTCATGCCACGGTGCTGCCGGGCGACAGGGACGTGATGCAGATCGGGTCTGGCAGCCTGTCGGGCGTGTCAATGACGAAGCAAGGGTGCCGAACACGAGGCCGGGCTGTATCGCAACCGACATGCATCGGGTCCCCGTGCGTTCGGCTGAAAACTGACGGTGTGTCGAAACCCGCAATGGCCTATGCTGTAACTTGTTCCGGTCAACGATCTGCGTCGCCGCGATCCTTGCCTTTCGATTTTCGGTCATGGCCTTCGTCACGGTTTTACGAAGCCTGCCGGTGGAACGTTACGACGACCGGCAGGGCAGCAGTGCGCACACTGCTGCCTTATCAGGACCGGATTTAGTTGTTGCCCAGATTCAGTGCGGGCAACGTCAGGGATCCGCCGCTCGCCGCCTGAGCGGGTGCGCGGGAAATCGATGCCTGGATGACCGCATTTCGCTCGGCGGTCTTGCTCGGCAGGAAAACCGGCTGTGCACCACCATCGTTCATCGACGAGAGAGCAGCCTCATACCATTCGTTCGACGCGGCTGGAGCCACTTGCGTGCCAAAGCCCCAGCGCAAGTGATGGCCCATTACCTCGGCATAGGGTACTTCTCCGGTGGCCAGCAGGAGTGTCGCCGCACCGAGCGCCATTTCGGCATCGTCCCGCCGATACCCGAGACCAAGGCAGATGTCGCCATAAACTGCTGCCGTTTCCATGTCCGAGTTGAACGCGCCCGCCGCGATCTGTTGCGCTTGCGTGGCAACCAGTTTCTCATCGCCTGTCGTGATCTGAGCTGTCGCGGGCTGCATCAGGTCTTTGATCTGCGTACAGGCAGCGGCTACTTCATCCTCTGACGTGTTGGCTTGCGAAAGAATGCTCTGGCTTTGCGTGATGGCAAACGCACGTGCCTCGCAGAACTGCTCTCCCAATGCCTGATTGGGGTCTGTCACATTGCTTGCCAGAACCACGCCCTGATTCGCTTGCGTCATGCCGGTCACGAGTTCGCAGTGACTTGCCATCGAAGGCGAGTCTTTCTTCGCGGCAAGGTTCAACGGCGCAAAAGCAGGTGCCGCCGCACCGGAACTTGCTGGTGCTGGCGCGTTGTTGTTCTGCACGGCAGCGTTCTGAACACCATTGTTGCGGTATTTGTTCGCATAGTTGGGATCGGCAAAGGCTTTCAACAGGCCCTGCGTACCTTCGTTGGCGACCACCTCGGGAAAGGCGGAACCACCGCCGGCTTGCAGCCGCTGGTGGGCATTGACCAAACCGATGCGCTGATATTCCTCAAGATAGCCGGTCGGCTGATAGCCCATGTAGGCTTGGTAGTTGGCGATTGCAGAACGTGATTTCGGACCCAGCTGCCCGTCGACACCGCCGACGGGGAAATTGAACGCGTTCAGCGCCGACTGGACCTCGCGGTTCTGCTGCCGCTGATAGCTGTTGGCATAAGAACGTTGTGCCGCGGCCTGCTGCTGGCGCGCCGCCTCTTGCTGCTGCGCGGCCTGTCTTTGTCTGTTGTTCTTGACTTCGTTTGTAACGATCGCACCCAATGCAGCGCCGACGGCGAAAGCGCCAAGCTTGCCGTCCGCTGTGGCTGCAGACGATGACGCCAGTAAGACAGCTGCGGCTGCAGCCGTGATTTTATTACGCTTCTTCATCGGTCAACCCCGCTTTGAACTCACTCTTGCGGTACCATCTAAACAGATTCTGCCCCGCGCTGCACTGGTTTTTTCCCCGATTACGGTCATGTGATCTTCCTGCGGCGAGAAATCGCGAGGGTCCTGCGGGGTTTGCCGTGTGCCGATTATCGCCGCTCAACCCGTCTTGCGATCTGCATGGAAAAGGCACTGCCGCGATCCAGAGAGCGGCGCCGGATATCTGTCTCGAACGAAGATTGACGCGAAATTCGATATGCCTTTATCTGGTGCGGCAGCAGAAGGTGTCGTGAGCGGGTACGCGCTTTTTTTTAACGCTGTTTGGTGAGCCGCGGGCGGTTTTGTGCTGGCTTTGCTGCTCTGACGACCTGCCGGATACTCCGGCGAGATAGCCACGATGCGGAGTCGGGTATGGCCGAACACTTTCTGACCAAAACGCGTGTGGACCTCGCTCGTTGCATCGAAGTCGCGGGTATGCCCGCCGTTGAGCAATATGCGCATTTGCGCGAGCAGCTTCATGCAAAAATTGGCCCGGAAGCGGCGAAGCTCTTTGCCGAACCTCTGGTCAGTAAAGGCAACGATCAGGCCGCATCGACGATTTCCTGGTATTGCGACCGATCAGGAGATGGTGTGCCATTTGGCAAACTCGATCCCGCCGGTCAGCAAAGCGTCGGCGCGGTCCTTGCCAAGCGTCTCGAGGCGCTTTCGGATTTGCTTGACGACGCCGAAACCGGCCCGCTTGTGGCTGCATCTTTGCATATCGGGAGCAGTGCCGACATCTGGACGGTAAACGGAGAGCCGGTTCTCGTGAACTGGGGGCTCTTTCCCGAAGGCGGCAGCGACGCTGCAAAGCGTTCCGCGCATTACAATGCGACGCTTGGAAAGTTCTTACCGATGGAGTCGGCGCCGCCGCTCGATGAAAAAGAGCGTGAAAAGAGATTGTCCGCGAACCGCGCATCCGTTCCCCAAGCCGGCGGTGGCACGTCGAAGACCCAGATGGCACAATCGGGCCACGCCGCCGTTGCAAGTTCCGCCGAAGGTGGCAGCGAAGTCATGGCGCCCGCTTCCGACGCGCCCCCGCCCCGCGGCCCCGTGCCGGTCGTTGCGTGGTTGCCCATGGTGCTGCTGGTGTTGTTGTTCGGCGGCATTCTGGCATGGCTTTTGGTGCCGGGGAATCGGATTTTTGCCGACGACGGTCCGCAGCCCGTGATCGCGGATCAGGATGCCGTGCTTGCCGCGCGCGAGATCAACCGGGCTCTTCAGGCGCGGCTCAATGACCTGAACGCAGCGCTCGAAGGGGCGGTGTGTCGTGCCGATGGCACCTTGCTGATGCCTGATGGCCTGACGATCGAAGGGCTCTTGCCGCCTGAATTCGAGAAAGGCCCTCTGCAGGGGGGGCAGGTTCTGAAAGCGGATACGACGCCGACATTGCCGCCGGCACCGGAGCGGGTTGTGCTGCCGGGCGCGGACGGTCAGATCAGCGACACGTCCAGCTTGCTCGGGCACATCGATGCGCGCACTGCGATGGTTCTGGTCGGCAAGACGGGCAGTATGTCGGCTGGAACGGGCTTTTTTGTCGGCCCGGACTTGCTCGTGACCAATTTTCATGTGATCGAAAACGCGAATGCGGAAAGCATTTTTGTCACCAACAAGTCGCTTGGCGAACTGAAACGCGTTGAAATTCTCAAAACGTTCGGCCCCATGCGCGCGGTCGGTGCCGATTTCGCCTTGCTGCGGGTACCGGGCGTTGACCAACCTTTTTTCAGCATCCGCAAAAGCGAAGACTCCATGCGGTTGCAATCTGTCATCGCCGCGGGGTATCCGGGCGATCTTCTTCGGACAGACAGCCAGTTCCGCGCGTTGCGAGAAGGCAACGTGGAA
>JASFFN010000215.1:0-4710 GCA_050124275.1 Roseobacter sp.
GGCTGGATGCGGCCGCGGCCTCCAGCACCCGCTAGGCAAACCCGCTCAGAAACGATCGAGTAGCCGGTTCAGGTAGTCGCGTTCTTCTTCTGGTCTTTCCACCTCGCCTGACCGGCGGCGAATTTCGTCAAGCAATTCCCGCGCACGCCCGTAGGCGTCTTCATTGAGCGCAAGCGGACTGTCATCGCCCTGCACGCCCGAGTTCCCCGACTCGCGCCCCAGGGGGTCACGGCTGTCCGCGCGGCGGTCGCTGTCCTGCATGCCCTGACCGGGCTGCGTGTTCTGTTGCTGCTCCGCCATCATTTCACCGAGCGCGCGCATGCCCTCGCGCAAGGCCTCCATAGCCTGACCCTGATTGTCGATCGCTTCGGCAAGATCATTTTCGCGCAGAGCCTCCTCCGCGCCATCCATTGCGCGTCCGGCGCGATCCAAGGCGTCTCGCGCTGCATCACCTTCGGGCGTACCGGCACCCGGAAGATTTTGCTGCTGGCGATTGAGCTCGTTGCGCAGGGCGCGCTGACGATCGGCGATACTGCCCTCACCGGCACCGGGGCTTCCCTGCTGGCCCTGTTGCTGGCCGTTCTGAGCTTGTCCCTGCTGCTGTCCGTCACCCTGACCCTGCTGGCCCTCGCCCTGATGCTCGGCTCCGCGCCCCTGACCACCGTCGCGTCCCTCGTTGCCCTGGCTTTCGCCGGCCTGAGCGTTCGGGTTGAACTGTTCTTGCAAGTCGCGGAACGCCTGATCGCTCAATCCTTGTTGTTCGCGCAGGGTTTCCGCCAGACCTTCCATCGCCTGTTCACCGGGGCTCTGCCCGCCCTGACCCTGCTGGCCCTGCGTCACGCGCATGTTTTCCATCATCTGCTGGAGTTCCTGCAACGCCTGTTGCGCTTCGGCCATCCGGCCCTGCTCCATCAGTTCCTGGATACGGTCCATCATGCGCTGGAGGTCGTCCTGCGTCATCTGCATCGAATTCTGCGGATCACCCTGCTGTCCTTGCTCGCCCTGCTGCTGGCGCTGCGCCTGCCGGGAAAGTTGCTGCAGGTAGTCTTCGGTCGCGCGGCGCAATTCGCGCATGAGTTCGGCGATTTCCTCATCGCTCGCGCCGTTGCGGATTGCTTCGTTCAGACGCTCCTGTGCCCGGCGCATGCGTTCCGCAGCATCGGCCAAGTCACCTTCTTCGAGGATCAGGGCAAGGTCCCACATCTCATCGGCCAGTTCCTGCTGCTTCTCGTCGCTCATTCCGTAACTGGTGTGCAATTCCAGAGACTTGATGACTTTGCGCAGCCGCAAACTGTCTGTCTCGTTGCGGAAGATGCTGTCGGGCGAATAGGACACCGCGCGCAGCACCTGAGCAATCCGTTTATTGTTTTCGCGCGACCACAAGAGGTCGCGACGCGCCTCGATCACCGCTGCAGCGAGCGGATCAAAAAAACGGCGCCCCGGCAGGACCATTGACCGTGCTTGCGTTTCAAATTCCTGCTCCGCTCCGTCCAGAGCCGTCAGCCGAACTTCGACGGGAAGATTGGCCCAGGGGTGTTCCGAGAAATCCTCGATAAGATTCTCTTCGAAATCCGCCCGGCTTCCGGAAATCGGCATCGGCAAAGGCACCACCAGATCCGGTCGGGTCTCCGGTTCGACCGTTAAACCATACCGTCTGTCTACCGAAACAAGATCCAGCGTGAAGCGCGCTTCGCCGGCTTCCACCGCGTAGTCGTCCCGCGCCATGAAGGGTAGTGTCATCTCGCCCATGGCCGCGGCCGACGGGTCCCCGGTAATGGCTATTTCCGGCGGCTGATCAGGTACCAGCGCAACCTGCCAGGTTCGACCGCCCGGCCCTTCTATGGACAAGTCACCGGCCTGTACCGCGATGAAGTCCTGCGCCGGATCGGACGCATCGTTTTCTTCGGACGCCGGAGAGCGCCCGGAGACGTTTTCAACAACTGACAGGGCGCCTACCTCGCCATAAAGCCTTATGGTTATCAGGCTGCCTTCGGGAACCGCCAGTTCCCCCGGGTCTATATCATTAAGGTAAATCGTCGGCTTGCCGGTGTATCGCGGGCTTTCCACCCAACCCTCCCAGACCGGGCCCGTTGCCAGCGCGGCCCCGCCGGGCGACATGTCGGTCACCGAGCCGACACGCATGATCGACCCGAACAGAAGCGCCACCGCGAAGGCGAGCGCCGCCATGTACCGCAAGGCATAGGGATCGCGCGCGGCGATGCGCAGGTCGGCAGGCACCGGTTCCGCCGCAGAAGCGCGCTCCGCCATGCGCGCCTGATGGGCCCGCCACACGGCAGCGGATGCAGCGTCTTCGGCACCGATGGTCTGCCTGTCGATCAACGCTTGCAAGGGCCGCCCGGGCAAACTCGCGTCCAATCGCGCCAATGCCTGTGTCATGGTGGGAATGCGCAGCCTTCTCGACGCGTAGATGATCGACGCAACCCCGGCAAACACTGCACTCACCATTGCGAACCAGACCACTTCGATCACGACGCTGTCCTGAAAGCCCATCATGAGTGCCGCGAGCACCAGAAGGCCGACTGTCATCAACGGCCAGAGGCTCTGAACGAGGACCTCGGCGCACATCCCGGCCCACGTCAGTCGCAACGGCCACCGAACCGACTTCAGTGTGTTTTCGACATCTTGCCCGGAATTAAACGCCATAGCCTACGCTCCATTGCCTTGCTGCTTCGAGCGCGCGCGTCTCAAAGCCACGGTGGGATGGTATCTCGATTTATCATTTCGTCAAAGGTGGGTCGCCGGCGAATAACCGCAAATTGATCGTTTAGGACCAAAACTTCGGGAATAAGTGGTCGGGAATTATACTCACTGCTCATTACCGCGCCATATGCACCCGCCGACCGGAAGGCGATAAGCGCGCCTGCAGCCATCGGCGGCATGCTGCGCGCCTTGGCGAAGGTGTCACCGGATTCGCAAACTGGTCCGACAATATCATATTTGACCTGATCGATACCGGGATCGGGCTCAAACACAGGTACGATGTCGTGGTAGGCATCATACATCGCAGGCCTTATCAAATCGTTCATGGCCCCATCGATGATGAGAAAATCCCGGTCCTCGCCCGATTTCACGTAGATCACTTCCGAGACCATCAGCCCTGCATTGCCCGCGATCAGCCGGCCCGGCTCAATTTCGATCTCGCAGCCGAGATGCCCGAGGGTCCGCTTGACCAGGGCACCGTATTCGGACGGCAAAGGCGGCGCCTGATTGTCGCGCGCATACGGAATGCCCAGACCGCCGCCAAGATCTAGACGACGTATGTCATGTCCCTCGCCGCGAAGCTTTTCCGTCAGTTCGGCAACTTTCCGGTAGGCCAGTTCGAACGGCGCGAGGTCGGTCAACTGGCTGCCGATATGCACGTCGATCCCGATGACATCCAACCCGTCCATGCTCGCCGCCAGCGCATAGACTTCACGGGCCCGAGAGATCGGAATGCCGAATTTGTTCTCGGATTTTCCCGTTGCGATCTTCGCATGCGTCCTGGCGTCCACATCCGGGTTGACGCGGATCGTGATCGGCGCGGTCAGGTTCATGGACAGCGCCGTCGCGTTCAGAACCTCCATCTCCGGCTCGGATTCCACGTTGAACTGCCGAATACCACCTTCGAGCGCCAGACGAATTTCAGCGGCGGTCTTGCCGACGCCGGAAAAAACGATCCGCTCGCCCGGGACGCCTGCCGCCTTGGCTCGCAGGTATTCCCCGCCCGAGACGACATCCATGCCTGCCCCGGCCTGCGCCAGCGTTTTCAGGATCGCCTGGTTGCTTGCCGCCTTCATCGCGTAGCAGACAAGGTGGTCCATCCCCTCCAGCGCTTCGTCGAAAAGGCGATAATGACGCAGGAGCGTTGCGGTCGAATAGACGTAAAAAGGCGTGCCCACGGCTGCCGCGATTTCCGGCACGGGCACGTCTTCGGCGTGCAGCACGCCATCGCGATACAGAAAGTGATCCATGCCCGCGCTCTACGCAAAAGCACGGGCAAGATCAATCAGGCTTCGATGCAGCGCTCCCTGCCAATGTGAGACATGTTCCGCGCTGATTGTGCCTTTTGCCAGGACACCACTTTTTCCCAGACAGGCGCGAGATCGCGGTTGGAGATTCCGCGCCCTGTTGCAAGCTGATACAACTGGTGACAGGGAGTCTCGCTGCAGTCCACGATCTTCGGCCCATCTGCGCAGATGGCGATATCAAATCCGAAAAGACCGAATTCGGGAAACAAGGCATGCGCATTTTCGGCAAGGCTCGTGACATCGTCCCAGTGCGGCAGCGTTCTGCCGACGATCTGCGCACCACTGACGGGATGATGCGTGATTTCCCGAACTTCCAGCCCGGTCCCTGTGCGGCAGGCCAGAATTTTCCCGTTACTCAGATCAATCTTGGCCAGCATCGCGCCTGACTGGTGCGCATTGTCGGTCGCACTTTCGGGCGCGGGAATTTTCCACAGCGCGTAAACCGGCCGCGGCGTGCCGCCATCGTGAACCGTCACGATCCGCACGCACCCCGTATGCTCACCAGTCACCTCTGCGCAGACCGGGTGCGGATTCAGAGCGGACTGAAGCAGATAGCCGTCCGGGTGTTTATTCAGAATTGCACTGCAAAAAGCATCCAGCGGCTGACGAGACCCGTTGCCAAAAACCACCGCATCGCCCGACACGGCCTTAATCCGGACCACCCCGGTCGCACCGGAACCGC
>JASFFN010000216.1:0-4703 GCA_050124275.1 Roseobacter sp.
AACACTGCAATTTTTCCAGACAAGAAGTTGACTGCGAAGGACCTTGCGGCTCTACTATCCGACGGGCTTGCACTGCCTTGTTCGGTTGAAGATGTGAATAACGCACGTAGGAAGAAGACTTTCACACCAAACCAGGTGCCGCGCACAGAGGAAGCTATTGTGTTACTGAAGCGAGCAAAACGTGAGCTGTTTCCCAATCTTGAAATAGATGAATTCTTGACTTCGAAAGCGGAGTTTACGCTGTCGGTAGGTGAGCTGGTTCATGAGGGATAATTGCATTTTGTTGCCTGCTTGGTCTCGTCTGCAACCATCAGATAACATCGACAATGCTTCGACGAGCAGTGTCCGAATACTCGATATAGCGCTCTGTTGTTTGCAGCGAATTATGTCCAGCAAGATACTGAACGTCCCGTAGAGAGCCTCCAACGGTTGTGATCTTTCTCGCGGCGTTGGTGATGAATGTCCGGCGACCGCTGTGTGACGAGCAGCCTATGAAGCCAAGATCGCGATACCAACTGCTGAACATGTTAACGATTGCCTGAGGGCTCGTGCGATCGGAACGCTCGGTGCAGATGACATAATCGCTCGGAGAGAAATTCCGATTTCCTCGGCAACTTTCGAGTAATTCGGAAAGCACTGTTCTCAGGTCCTTGTTGATCGGTATCCGTCGACCGGATTTGCCCTTCGAAGCGTCGTTATGAAGCGCCAGCTGTTTGGACAGGGTGCCATCAGCATCGAGAACCATCTCCCACCGAAGATACGCGATCTCCTTCGCTCTCAGCCCCGCTTTGACCGACAGTAGGAAGATCGCTTGGTTGCGGAGCGCATTTCGTCGTCCGGCAAGATGGTTGAGGACAGCGCCGATCTGGTTCTTGTTCAGTGTCTTTGCTTGTTTGGAAAGTGCCATCGAAACCTCATGATGAATTCTGCCTAAAACCGGCATACGGTCATCAGTTTTGGATGGGCACAGATGTCAGTGTGAAATTTCCGTAATTATTTCAGTTGGATAGAAGGTTCGATGATATTCGTTGAATTCTATAATGAATTTTTGAGATAGCGTTTTCGAAAGTCGGCTTTTGCCAGCACCGGACACTCGCAGAAATACAGCGAATGACCGAGTTGCGGACGGAGCCGCCTGATGCTGACGCAGCGAATTTTGTTTCCGCGCGCCTACCAAGTCGCCGTTTCCGTCGCGGCGGTGCAGCGCGGTTTCCCGAAAGCGGTCATTGAATGCTGCGAAATCGGCCCATTTCGAAACCGGTCGTTCGCTGCGACAGCGTCCAGCGTCTCACATGCGGACAAACCTGCCCGTCGACATCCAAACTTGAGTGTCTGGTATCTGCGGTTTGCGACTGTAGCGATTGTCGCGCAGCCTGAAAGCGGACCTTGAATTCTGACGTGTCGCCATCTATAATTGACACTGTGTCAAAAATGATTTCGACGTCCCCGTTGCGAGCCCAGCCGCAAGCGATCGAGAAGATCGGAAAATCCGAACGCACGCGCGCGGAGATCGTGAACGCCGTATTGGATTTCACCTGGTCGCGACCGTTTGCTGACATGACGATCTCCTCGCTGATGGATTTGACCTCATCATCGCGGTCGACATTCTATGCGCATTTCAATGACCTCCACGAGCCGATGGAGGCCGTGCTGGACCTTCTCAAGCATGAGATCTTCGACGCGGTGAGGCCCTGGCTCACGGGCGTTGGGGACCCTGTCAGGCTGACATCGGAAACAATTGCAGCCCTGATGCGCGTCTGCTTTCAGCGTGGGCCGTTCCTGAAGGCCATCTCGGACGCTGCCGCCAGCGACGCGCGTTTCGAGAAGGGCTGGGAGTCGTTTCTTGGTGACTTCGATGTTGCGGGAGCGGCGCGGGTCCGGGCTGATCAGGAACAAGGTCTCGTTGGTGCGTTTGAGCCCGAGCCGGTCATCTTTGCGCTCAACCGTATGAACGCCAGAACCGCGATTGCAGCATTCGGAACCCGTCCACGGCAGCGACCGGAGCCTGTCAGCAAGGCGCTGACCCGCGTCTGGATCTCAACGCTCTACGGCACCCAGTGGGCTACGATCGGCTCTTCCGACCTGATCCGCGAATAGACATTGAAAGGACGAGACATGCGACATCTGAAGACAATGAACGGCGGTGCGCTTCTGGCGACAGTGATGGCCTTCGCGCAACCGGCGAGCGCGGATGTGACGCCGGGCTACAACAACGAGATCCCCGAAACCATTCTCACGCCGGACACCGTGGAGACACGTATCGGAACCCTGCAATTCTTCGACGGAAGCCCCGCGGATGAAACCGTGGCGCTTGTCTACGACAACCTCGATTTCATGCGCGGGGTGCAGACATTCCTCAACGGCATGCCTGCATCGTCAATCGAAGGCCTGCGGCGCGGAAACGTTGAACTTGGCGCCACTGAAAGCCATCACGTGGTCATTTTTGACGATCTGATGGATTCCGACCCGATCTTCCTGACGGGGAACACGGACACCGTTTATGCGCTCGCCTTTCTCGACCTGAACGCGGACGGACCCACTGTGGTCGAGATCCCTGAAGGCTCGGGTCCGGGCACGGTGAACGACGCCTTTTTCCGCTTTGTGATCGATATGGGCGCGCCTGGCCCCGACAAGGGCAACGGTGGCAAGTACCTGATCCTGCCCCCAGAGTATGACGGCCCCCTTCAAGCCCCGATCGGCGGGTTGGAACAGGACGTCGAGGTGAACGGGACAACAGAGAAGATGTTTGTCACGCGCTCGCCAAGCTACGTGAACTGGCTGATCCTGCGCGGGTTCCTCGTGGATGGAAAACCCGATGCGGCGTCTGTAATGTTCCGTAACGGCCTGAAGATCTACCCGCTTTCCGAGGCTGGCGATCCGCCGGACATGCAGTTCTTTAACGGGTCCGAGAAGCCCTTCAACACGATTCACGCCAACAACTTCGAGTTCTTTCACGAACTGGACGAGGTCATCCAGAGAGAACCGATCGGGTTCCTTGATCCTGAATTGCGCGGGCTGTTCGCCTCGATCGGGATCGAGAAGGGCCAGGAGTTCGACCCGGACGAACGCATGCGCAAGCTGCTCCAAGACGCCGTTGCTGTCGGAAACGCGACCGCGCGCGCGATCTGGATCCGCTCGCGCGAGGAGGGAACCTACTATTATGAGGGCTCCGGGTGGTACACCGGCTTTGTCGGCGGCAGTCACGAATTCCTGAAGAACGACGGCGCCGGGGGCCGCTACCTCGATGCGCGTATTCTGTTCCATTACATGGCGACGGTCATCACGCCCGCCATGGTCGTCCCCATGGTCGGGGCCGGGTCTCAGTATGCCTTGATCAATGTGGACGAGACCGGCGCCTACATGGACGGCGCCAAGACCTACAAACTGAACATTCCAGCAGATGTACCCGCGAAAGACTTCTGGTCGGTGGTCGCCTATGACCCGCAGACGCGGTCGCAATTGCAAACCAGCCAACCGTTTCCGGGACGAAACAACCAGCGGCATGACATGGACGTGAACCCGGACGGCTCGATCGATCTCTACTTCGGTCCAGAGGCGCCCGAGGGCAAGGATGCGAACTGGATCCAGACCGTGCCCGGCAAGGGGTGGTTCACCGCACTGCGCCTCTACGGCCCGCTGGAGCCTTGGTTCGACCGCACCTGGCGGCCGGGCGAGATACAGCTGGTGGATTGAAGAAGGACACGAAAGGTGAATCCGATTCTAAAATTTTTCTACCAGTGGGGTTTTGATGCTTTGGTCCTGGCTGGAGGCCGCTCCTTAACTTTGCTTTTTGCAATCACTGCAGTGTCACTAGCCGGCTGTGCAGCTCCACCCCCACTGATTGGTGTGGACAATCCGGATGTGCCGGCACTAACGGTTCAGGGCGCGGTCAAACGAAAGATCTTTCTGGCAACTACACGGGAAGCGACTGAAGAGGTGGGGGCGTTCTTTTCCGGACGCCGCGCCCCTGAGTTGGGATTGGCGTCGGTTCAGGTTTCAATTCCGCCAAATCACGTAGTTGGCGAGTTGGAGCGGCCAAAGCGACTGCCACCGGACCCGCGTACGGAATTTGCAATCGTAGATCCAACGGTTTACGCAAACGACACAGCCTTTATTTCCTCGGTGAACCGAGAGCTTGCGAAACTTCCCCGGGGCAAGCGGGACATCCTGTTTTTTGTGCACGGCTACAATAACACCACCAGCGACTCTCTCCTGAGAATGGCTCAATTCGTTGAGGATAGTGGGTTTCAGGGTGTGCCCGTATTGTTCTCGTGGGCTTCGGCCGCCAGCCTTACTCGATATGTCTACGACCTTAACAGTGCGTTGGTTGCCCGGCCGAAGATTGGGGAAATTAGTGCAATCATGGCCCGCACAAACGCGGAAGGTTATGATGTGTTTGCGCACTCAATGGGCGCATTCCTGACGATGGAAGCGATGCGCGATCAGGCTCAACTTGGCAGGCTGAACAATACTGGTCGACTTCAAACCATTGTTTTGGCGTCTCCGGACATCGATATGGACCTTTTTCGAAGCCAACTCGACCAAATAGACACCAAGTTCGACCGGTTCTACGTGCTCTTGTCTGAAGACGACAGCGCCCTGAGCGTTTCCCGCCGAATCTCAGGCGGAGTGCCTCGGGTTGGGGCCTCGGACATTCAGGAACTGTCAGAACTCGGGGTCATTGCGGTTGACTTGTCTCAGAT
>JASFFN010000217.1:0-4700 GCA_050124275.1 Roseobacter sp.
AGATCATGGCGCCGCGCGAAGCGACCAGGGCCTCCTTTGAGACAATCCGCAAGGGCGAGAACAGCATCGCGGTCACCGGCAACGTGCTGCGCGACTACCTCACGGACCTCTTCCCGATCCTAGAGCTTGGCACCTCCGCCAAGATGCTGTCGATCGTGAAACTGATGCAGGGCGGCGGGCTTTTCGAGACGGGCGCGGGTGGCTCGGCCCCGAAACACGTGCAGCAGCTGATGGAAGAGAACCACCTGCGGTGGGACTCACTTGGAGAGTTCTGTGCGCTCGGCGAAAGCCTGAAGTTCCTCGCCGATTCCAGGGGCAATGAAAAGGCCCGCGTGCTGGGAAAGGCAGTGGATGTGGCGACTCAGGGCATCCTTGATAACAACAAGTCCCCCGGCCGCCGCGTCGGGCAACCCGACAACCGCGATAGCCACTACTATTTCGCGCTCTACTGGGCGCAGGCGCTGGCCGATCAGACCGAAGACGCGGACCTCGCCGCCGAATTCGCGCCCATCGCAAAAGCGCTGGCACAGGCGGAGGCAACCATCACCGCCGACTTCGCCGCCGTACAGGGCGCGCCCGCAGACACGGGCGGCTACTATCACACGGACGACGCCAAGACCGCCGCGGTCATGCGTCCGTCCAAGACGCTCAACGACATAATCGGCTGACATATGAGCGCCTGCGCACTGACCCCGGTTCAATGCGCCCTGAAAAAAACCTGCCGGTTGGCAAAATCGGCAGGTTTCTCAAAAAATGACCGCGAGGCGTCTGGCCTCGCGCTTGACGTGCCCGAGACCTTCCGGATCTCTCCCATGCCAGGAAGCGCCTCGGTTTGCATCGCAACGTTAAAAATTACCTGAAGCGCCACTTGCAACATGCGATGCCGTCACTTTCTTTAGAGAGGGCAGCAAGGTGATGGCATGACGGCGCTGGGTTTGATAATCGTTGGACTGGCGGGGCTCATTCTAGGCGGGGAGCTTCTGGTCCGCGGTGCAGTGTCTGCGGCGAAAGCCTTCCACATTTCGCCCATGGTCATCGGTTTGACGCTTGTCGGGTTCGGCACCTCGACGCCGGAACTGGTAACCAGTCTTCACGCCGCCTTTTCCGGTTCGCCGGGCATAGCGATCGGCAATGTCGTGGGCAGCAATATCGGCAATGTGCTTCTCATCCTCGGCATTGCGGCAGTTATCGCACCAATTGCCGTCAATCCGGTCGCGCTCAGGCGAGATGGCACGGTTATGCTTGCGGCAACCGCTCTCTGTGTCGTCGCTGTTTTCCTGGGCGAGCTTGGCCGACTGGCAGGCACATTTCTTATTCTTTGCCTCGCTGTCTATCTGATCGCCACGCTGTTGATCGAGCAGCGTGCAAAACACTCTCCGGCGGCTGACGTCTACGAGGCCGAGGCTGAGGCCATACCCGGGCCCGAAACCTCACTGGGCACATCTCTGGCTCTGACCGTGATTGGTCTTGTCATAACCGTCTTCGGTGCCCGGTTTCTGGTTTCGGGGGCTATTGATGCCGCTCAGGCGATAGGCCTGTCGGAGACGGTCATCGGGCTCACCATCGTTGCCATCGGCACTTCGATGCCCGAATTGGTCACATCCGTCATTGCCGTCCGGAAGGGCCACGGCGACGTGGCTCTGGGCAACGTGCTGGGCAGCAACATTTTCAACATACTCGGCATCCTCGGGACAACGGCGCTTGTGCACCCTATGGTGGTCCCACCCGAGATTATCCAACTGGATGTCTGGGTAATGGCAGGCACAGCCATGATGGCTGTCTGGTTCGCTCACACCGGCAAGCGCGTCAGCAGGGCTGAAGGTGTCCTGCTTTTGGCATGCTATGCCGCTTATCTCGGCTGGCTGCTCATCTTCTGATCTAAGTGGTATGGCTGCTCTGCATCGACAGCAGTTGCCCCGAACCTCAACGCTTCTGCTTTGCGGCCCCACGCGTGTTCGCATCCACCGGGAGGTTCACGTCCAACAGCGCGTGGGCGTGCTCCGGGCGGGCCTGAGTATGACGTCTCGCCAGCGGCCATTCGCTGGCCACTCGTGAAAAAAGCCCTGGCATCGGGCAGTTCTACGAATTTCGGATTGATCTGTCCGGTGATCTTTAGACGATAGCAGTGTCCCGGACGGGACAGTCCCCGCCCTGCTCCGCCAGCGTAAATCCGGTCGCGTTGAAGCGTTTGGTCGCTCTGCCCGACTTGTCGATGCGCAGAAGGAAGAGCGGCAGCCCGTTGGACCCTCGATTTCGCGCGACGCCCGCATTTTCTGTTATCTCATTGCCTATTTTCCCAAATCGTGAAATCGATCCATGTTCAGAGCTGTTGTTTGGGCGTATCCTTTGCCCCCAAGAGGGGTCGACGGTTTGCAGATACTTGGCAGTTTGCACACCTCGCGTCATGTTGGCATTCAATGGCTGCGGTTTGTCGCGGCCGCTCAGTTAGGAGGAAAACATGCTAAGCCGTATTCTGGTTCCGGTTCGCGGCGATGGCATGGGAGAGATCGTTCTGTCCCACGCTGCCGTCCTGGCGCATCGTCACAACGCACATATCGTCGTCGCGCACTGCCGACCGCAACCCGAAGAAATGCTGCCCTATAGCAGGGCGCTTCCGGCCTTTGCGCGGCGTACCCTGCTTGAACAGGCAGCCGAGCTGTCAAACCGGGAAGAAGAAGGTTTGCGCGACAAACTGCACGAGGTCGCGATGGCCCTGGACCTCACAGAGACCGATACGCCTGATGGCAGCCACGCATCCGTACAATACATAGAGGAAACGGGGCGCATGATGGACATTGTGCGCCACCAGGGCCGACTGGTCGATCTGATTGTCGTGGCAAAGCCTGATCGTGATCGGAATTTGGGCACGAACACTTTGAAAGCCGGCCTTTTCCAAACCGGGCGTCCCGTCCTGATGTGCCCTCCGGAAAGTGCCCCGCCCAAGGATTTCGGCAGCCGGATTGCAATCGGCTGGAATGGCTCACTTGAGGCGGCACGAATGGTCGGCGTGACACTCGATCTTGCGGAAGCCGCAGAGGAGGTCACGATCCTGTCCGGAGGTAAAGGCGAATCACACGGGGCAACAACCGACGAGCTGGTCGCATATTACAAGCTCCGGGGGGTTTCCGCAAAGGTGCACAGGTTCGAGGATAAGAACCCGGGAGCATTGCTGCTGGACAAGGCGCATGAAGTCGGCGCTCATTTTCTGATGATGGGCGCCTACAGTGTCAGCCACGAGCGCGAAACCCTTCTGGGAGGCAATACGCAATCCGTCGTGGACAAGGCCGATATGCCCGTCGTGATGGCGCATTAATCGGCATACAATGGTACGCAATAAGATTTCTCTTGAAATAGGATTTGCGCAAGATAATTACCTAGCATTGACATGAGTCGCCGCATCAAAAAAGTGACCAATGGCGACCACGTAATAAGAGGAGGAGTGTCAATGTTGTTTACCAAGCGAGGATTTCTGTCTCTGGCGATAGCCGGACTTGTTGCGGGCACGCCGCTTGCGGCTATTGCGGAAGGCTGGACGCCCAGAAAACCGATCGATTTCGTCATCATGGCAGGTCCCGGCGGCGGAGCCGACCAGATCGCGCGTTTCATCCAGTCGGTTGCTGAAAAGAAGGATATGACGACCCGTCCTCTTGTTCCAAACAACAAGGGCGGCGGTTCGGGCGCCGAGGCGTTGATATATGTCAGCGGTGCGTCGGATCCCGATCACACCATCCTCGTCACGCTGAATTCGTTCTTCACGACACCCTTGCGTCAAGCCAACCTTGGCATCGACATCCAGACCTTCACGCCAGTGGCGATGATGGGCGTCGATCCTTTCGTGCTCTGGGTGCATAAGGACTCCGGCATCACGACATTCGAAGAATACGTCGAAAAGGTGAAATCCATGAATGGTGAGTTCGTCATGGGTGGCACCGGCGCGGGTCAGGAAGACTCCATCGTGATTGCTTATATGTCCGGCGCTTACGACCTCGACATCAAGTACATCCCCTACGATGGCGGTGGCGCCGTGGCCAAGGATCTCGCCGGTAAGCAGATCATGGCGACAGTGAACAACCCGGCTGAGGCAAAGGGCTTTTACGAAGCAGGCGACTTCGTGCCTCTTCTTGCGTTCTCGGACGAACGCATGCCGGCTTATCCAGACGTGCCGACGATGAAGGAAAAGGGCCACGATTTCTCATACTACAATCAGCGGGCCGTTGTTGGCGCACCGGGGATGTCCGACGAGGCTGCGGCCTACTACCAGGATCTTTTCACCAAAATCTACGAGACCGAGGAGTGGCAGGGATATCTGGAGTCGGAAAGCCTGTCGCCGCTGTGGATGAACGCCGACGAGCAGCGCAGCTACTGGGAGACGCAGGTCGAAAACCACAAGAAGCTGCTCCAGTCGCTCGACAGCTGATCGTTCTGAACACTCCAGGCAATAAGACGTAAGTACAGGAAAAGAAGAGGGCCAGATGCGCAACGGGGAAATTGTAACCGCGGGCATTCTGGCCCTCTTGTCAATCTATCTGATGTGGAAAAGCACCGAACTTCCCATCGGCTACATCGAAGGCACGGGACCCGGTGGGGGCGCATGGCCATTCTGGCTTTCGACCATCATGCTGCTGTCCTGCGGCATGATCGCCTACAACTGGTGGCGCGGGACAAGCCCGCCCTCGCAATCCGAGGAACCGGCGCTGGAC
>JASFFN010000218.1:0-4699 GCA_050124275.1 Roseobacter sp.
AGACATCTGAGTACCAAGGAAACCAATCTATGCGGGCAATGGTATTTGACGGAGAACGATCGCTTTTGGAACTGCGCGAGGTCGACAAACCGGCACCGGCGCGGGATGAGGTCCTGATAAAGGTTGAAGCCTGCGGCGTCTGTCGCACCGACCTGCACGTCATTGACGGAGATCTCAAATCACCCAAGCTGCCACTTGTCCCCGGTCACGAGATCGTCGGCCGCGTCGAAGAGATCGGCGCAGACGTTCAAGGGCTTCGCCTTGGTCAACGTGTCGGCGTTCCCTGGTTGGGGCGCACCTGCGGTTGCTGTCGCTATTGCCGCGCGCAGCGGGAAAACTTGTGCGACGCGCCGGGCTTTACCGGATACACGCTGAACGGCGGTTACGCCGAATACTGCACGGCGAATGCGCATTTCGTTTTTGCACTGCCAGAGACAGGCTCCGCGGTGTCGCTTGCGCCGCTTCTGTGCGCTGGCCTGATTGGGTACCGCTCGCTCCGCCTGTGCGGTCCGGTAGATACCCTGGGCATTTACGGCTTTGGCGCGGCAGCGCATATCCTGTGTCAGATCGCGGTGCATTCGGGGGTCAAAGTCGTCGCTTTTACCCGGGACGGCGATAAGCAAGCCCAGGCCTTCGCTGTCAAAATGGGTGCGGACTGGGCCGGCGACTCCACGTCGCCTTCGCCGGAGCCGCTGGATGCGGCGATCATTTTCGCTCCGGTCGGCGCGCTTGTGCCGCTTGCGCTCAAGGCGGTGCGCAAGGGCGGTCGCGTGGTGTGTGGCGGTATCCATATGAGTGACATTCCCGGGTTTGCCTATGCCGATCTCTGGCAGGAACGGTCCATCCTTTCGGTTGCGAATCTGACGCGTGCGGACGGAGAGGCGTTTTTCCCGCTTGCAGAGAAGGCGGGTGTCGAGACAGAGACCACGCCGTACACTCTGGAAGAGGCAAACATGGCTCTGAACGATCTCAGAACCGGAAAGTTGCAGGGTGCGGCCGTACTCGTTCCCTAGATCATTCATGCCGCCGGCACCGGCGGTTCTGTTCCGCGCCGAAGTCAAGGGTGCCGAAGGACTCCTGCATCGTGTGGCAAGCTTGGTTTTTCAAATCCGGCGCCGATCATTTATGGTCGGAACATGAGCGCGGCAGATACGCAATCCTCTAAATTACGCAGGGCACTCACGACGCCCTTGCTGACGCTCTACGGGCTCGGTGTGACGGTCGGTGCCGGCATTTACGTGCTGATCGGTGCCACCGCCGAAAAAGCGGGACCGTATGCCGCCATGTCCTTTCTGGTGGCAGCGTTGGTCGTGTCTTTGACCGCGCTCTCGTACGCCGAACTTGCCACGCGCTTTCCGGTAAGCGCGGGGGAGGCGGCCTATGTCGAAGCTGGTTTCAGGACGAACTGGCTGGCTCTTCTGGTGGGGGTCGCGGTAGCGGCCTCCGGCGTGATCTCCGCCGCCGCCGTCGCCATAGGCGCTGCGTCATATCTGCAGGCTCTGACCGGTTTGGGGGAAGCGCTTCTGACGATTGCCGTGGTCACGACTATGGGGCTGATTGCTTTGTGGGGCATTGCGCAATCCGTTTTCGTCGCGGCCGTTATCACCGTCATCGAGATTTCCGGCTTGCTCTTTGTGATGACTTGGGGGCTGAGCACGCCGGATCCACAGGGCGTTGCATGGGCCGGGATGCTGCCCGGCTTTGAAGTCGATGCGTGGCGGGGAATTTTCGCGGCCTCTCTGCTTGCGTTTTTTGCCTTTGTCGGTTTCGAGGACATGGCCAATGTCGCTGAGGAGGTGAAAGACCCGGTCCGCACCATCCCGCGGGCCATCCTCTGGACGCTTGTTGTCGCGACGCTGTTGTATCTTGGGACGACAACGGCGGTTTTGCGGGCTGTCCCGCTTGACGTTTTGACTGTATCGGCTGCGCCGCTTGCGTTGGTATTTACCGACGCGCCGGACGTCGTACGCCAGGGATTTGGCGCGGTCGCAATTGTCGCGACCGTGAACGGCGTGCTGATCCAGATGATCATGGCGTCGAGGGTACTCTATGGTCTTGCTGATCGTGGCCATCTTCCGGCTGTGCTTGCGACAGTGTGGCAAAGAACCAGAACACCTGCGATCGCGACCCTTCTGGTCGTCGCAATCATTCTGCTGCTGACCCAGACCCTGCCCATCGCCGTGCTTGCCGAGCGTACCTCTCAGGTGGTGCTCTTCGTTTTCATTCTCGTAAATCTCTCGCTGATCCGTTTAAAATGGAAGGGTGACGACAAGTCCGGGTATTACCGTGTTCCATTCTTCGTGCCGGTGCTGGGTGTGGCAACAAGTGTCTTGCTGTTCGGGTCCGGCTTTGTCTGATCCTGCAAAACCGACAAAAGCCTGTCCGGGCAGTCGCCGGACCCGGGACAGGAACATATGACGACGTCCCGATCATCCTACGCGACGGCCCTTGCGTCCTGGTGGCAAAGCACCTTCGTGGATCTGGCCCACCAGATGCGCTGGTCCTATCTGCCACCGCTCATGGTTTACTTTGCGGCGGGCGTGTCGGGGCTCACATCGGTCGTCGGTGCGTTTTTCCTGAAGGATTATCTTGATCTGTCCGCCGCCTTCGTGGCCGGACTTGCGTTCTGGGCGGGGCTGCCGTGGATCCTCAAGATGCCGCTTGGACACGTGGTGGACCTGTTCTGGCGGTGGAAATCCCTACTCATCCTGATTGGTGCCGGGTTGATAACCCTGTCATTGCTCATCATGTACGGTCTTGTCTCTGACCCCGGAAGCATGTCGGCGGTGATGCCGCTCGAAGACTGGTATGTGATCGCGCTGCTGCTGGCGCCGTCCGGCTATGCCATACAGGACGTCGTTGCCGACGCCATGACGGTCGAGGCCGTCCCGCATGTCGACGAAAAGGGCCAACCGTACACGCAGGAAGAGGCACGCGCTCAACACACGACCATGCAGACGCTTGGCCGCATTGCGATCATCTCCGGGTTTGCGGGCGTCGCTGCAGTGAATATCTGGATCTTTTCCGGAACCGAGGGCTTGCCAAAATCGGAGCGCCTGATCCTATACGGCCGGGTTTACCTGATTGCGCTGGTCATTCCGGTGCTGTCTGTCAGCGGGACCGTGCTGCATGCACTGATCCAGCGCCGCCGCATGCACCAGGGTCACCCGGTGCAAGGACCGGAAGATGAAACCGAAGTCAACTGGTCCATCCTGGCGGGCGGTCTTGCCTTTGTGGTCATGAGCATCGTGCTGGGCACGGCGCGTTTCGACTACGCTCAGGAAACGGTGTTCCTCGTCTCGCTGACGGTGATTCTCTACCTGATTTCGCAACTGGTGAAGGAACTGGACGAAAAGCAGGCAATGGTTCTGATCGGCACGGCGACGATTATCTTCATCTTCAGAGCGGTTCCGTTGCCGGGGCCGGGGCTGACTTGGTTCGAAATCGACGAGCTCGGGTTTGACGAACAGTTCCTCGCGATCCTGTCGCTTATCACGTCGCTGCTGGCCTTGCTCGGGCTCATCGTTCTGCGCCCGCTCATGGCAAGCAAGTCGATTGCGCAGGTCGTGTTGTTGCTGACGATTGCCGCAGGCGTGTTGTCGCTGCCCAACCTTGCGCTTTACTACGGAGTGCATGAATGGACCGCGGCGCATACGGGCGGTGTCGTGGACGCCCGTTTCATCGCCATCCTCGATACCGCGATCGAGTCGCCGCTCGGACAGGTTGCCATGGTGCCGATGCTGGCGTGGATTGCGCGCAATGCGCCGGCACAGCTGAAAGCCACCTTCTTTGCGGTGATGGCGTCCTTCACCAATATGGCGCTGTCAGCGAGCAGTCTCGGCACAAAATATCTCAACCAGCAATTCGTCGTCACACGGGCGGCAACGGACCCGGAAACCGGCGCTGTGATTTCCGTCGCCGATTACAGCCAGTTGGGGCATTTGCTGATCGTCGTGGGTCTGATCACTGTTTTGGCGCCCTTGGTCGCGATATTCCTTGTGCAGCGTTCGAGATTTCGCACGACTGACTGACCGCTTCGGCCTAGTTTTCGATGGCTTTCTCCAGCAGGGCTTTGAGGTGCGGGACGGGCACGCCGATGTTCGAGCCGCCAAATTCCGGCAGGATCGCCGCGTTGACCGCAACGACTTGGCCGTTTCGGTTCAGCGCGGGCCCACCGCTGCCGCCGACCGTGGTTTCCGCATCGTATGCGACAGCACCCGGACTGATCTGAGCGACGATGCCGCGGCTTGCAAGCGGACGGATCAGGTTTTTCTCCGACAACCGCGCTGCAACCGTCCAGAAATCAACTTTTTCCTTTTTCTCGATGGATTGAAGGAAACCCGGACCTGCCTGCGCAAGTAACGCCTTGAGACCCGTCGGATAGCCCAAGAGATAGACTTCTTCGCCGGGGCGGGGAAGGCTATCCGCAAGCCTGAGGCCCCGGCCTTCGGTGCGCGAGGGGTCTATCGACAGAACCGCCAGGTCGACCGCTTCGCTGGTGGCATTCACTTCGGCTTCGATTGGCTCCGGATGGTCGGGCAGGTAGACAACCAGACGCAGCATTTCCGCCTGCAAACCCGCATTCTCGAAGGCTTGCATTCTGTTTCCACTGGTCCAGGGCAGGACCACATGCCGGTTGGTGACGAGGTAGGCGGTGTCGCGCAGCAAAAATCCGGTTCCGGTGAACTGGAACTCCGCC
>JASFFN010000219.1:0-4688 GCA_050124275.1 Roseobacter sp.
TTCATCCGCTAGCACAGCGCTGCGGCCAGTGCCAGTGCTAGACATCGGGGTCGGGCAGACTCTCCAGCCGTCGCGCAAAGCGCGGCGCGCGCATCCGCGCGTTGACGTTCCGGCACAGCAGTCTTACCAGTTCAGTGCGTCCGTCCTGATCCAGTTTGGTCAGGAGGCGGCGCAGATAGGGCAGGTGAGTGCGGCGGGCGCGCGCAATCGACGCAAATTGTCTTTGAGACAGCCGCCCGTCATGTGCAAGCTCCAGCAGGTCATAGAGGATACCCATCTGCAGCAGGTCTGTCTGAACTGCCGCCCCCATGTGACGCATCCGCAGTTTGGTCACGTTGGGTCGCGTGAAGAGGGCGGCGTGCATCGCGTCTTCGATTTGCGTCGGGTCATAGACGATATATGCCTGCGCGGCGGCTTCCAGCATGTCCGGTGCAAACCCGTAGCGATCCGAAAAATTCACCCGGCGTTGCTCCGGAAACCGCGTATCCCATTCCGTGAGGTCAGGGGCCAGCGTCGCCTGCGGTTGGATGGTCAGCACGCGTGCGCCGGGGGCCACAACGGAATAAGCTGCCGCCGCATAGCCACAAGAGCCTGCGCCGTAGAAAACCACCCGCTCGAATTCGTCAAAGAACCCGTCGTCGACCAAGCGGTCAAAATAGGCGTAGACTGCCGCATTTCGAAACCACGTATCCCCGTCGCTGATAAGCGTCAGACTGGACCATCCTTGGGACTTGACCATTTCCCAACCCAAGGGATGCGCTGTTGGCGACAGGGCTTGAATGCCCTGAAGCGTCTCGAAAGAGACCAGAAGGCTGGGCCCATGTTCGGAAAAAACGGCCAAGTGTTTTTTGCCGAGGTGTGACAGGTACCCGTCGTAACTTGCCAGTTCCTCGACTTCGGCGATCCAGTCGGACCGACCAAGCCCGCTCAACGGCGGGCCAAAATCCGCTTTAACCTCTGGCATCATGCCAATCCTTGTTAAATTCTACAGTGCGGCGGTTTTCAGATAGTGTAACTTCCCGTGTCAGTTGTCAGAATCGCCACTTAAAGCATAGTTTACCATGGCCAGCGCGTCACGCACGGAAACCAGTTGAGACGGCGCCGTCATCAGCAACCTGCCATAAAGAGCGCGAAACGGCTCTTGTTGCATCAGCCGGGCAAAGCGTTCGTGACGCCATGAGACCGCCCTCGCATGCAAGTTTCCCAGAACCGGATCATCCATGAGATCTTTTCGTATCGCGTGCATCCGATCGGAGAGCGCGTGGATGGACGTGTCTTCATCCGAATTGAAGTTGCGCTCGACCCAGTAATCCAGCCCGAGAAAACCGTCGCGATTGACCCGCCCGCGGTCGGCCTTCAGCACATAGCTTTCCTTTGCGCCCAATGGATAATGATTGAGTTGCGCCAACGCGTAGTGCGGCTGCCTGTAATCGGAAAAGATACGGCGTGTCTTGAAATGATCGGGCAGAGGGCGCCCGCTGGTGTCGTACCAGTGCGCGAAGGCCAGACGGTCTGCCTGCTCCACGCGCGGTCTGTGGACGCCGAGCGCCTTGTAGGTGCCATCGTTTTTGTAAAGGGTCTTGAACATGACCGCGCGCCAGGGCCAGTTTATCGTCTCGGGCGCGCAACGGGTAAAAACCTCCGTGACGGGGCGGTCCTCGTAGGCGGTGACGCCGGCATTGCCGAAAAGCCGCCATGTCAGCGTAATCGCCGTCGCCTGCGGCAGTGCGGCAAGCAAGGCCGTCAGCGTATGGTCCCCGGTTTTGACGTTGACGAATTCGTCGATGTCGACCGGCAGAAGCCAGTCCGCCTGTTTCACCAGCGCGTGGTTCTGTGCAGCTTTGAGGGCGGTGAACTGGATGCCGCGCTTGTGGTAAGGGCCGTCGTTTCGAACGTGGGTCAGCCAACCCAGCTCCTGCAAGCGGTCCAGCATGTCATCGGTGCCGTCCGTACAGTCGTTGGAAAACACCAGAAACCGGTTGAACCCCACCGCCCGGTGATGGGCAAGCCATTCGAGAAGGAACGCGGCCTCATTTTTGACCGACAGCACCGCAAGAAGGTTTTGCGGTTTCTCGCCTTTCGGCACGCTTTTGCTACCCGTCGCCATAGATGCCTGTCGTCTGCCAGCGGTTGCCGTCTAACTGGGCGTGCCGCGCTTGCTGGACCATGGCAGTCTCACAGGCGCGGGTCAACGACACCCGGGTTGTCGCCGGGGAAGATCAATCGGCCTCCGGCTTGCGCCTCGGCCCGACCAGCGGTTGATCCGCTTGCCATGCACCAAGACAAGACAATGCGAGTCCGGTTTTTGGCAGGATCTTCTTGCAGCGGGGGCCGCGCGTCAGGCGACAGCCTGCGCGAAGCTCTGGCGGTAAAGGCTGGAAAGCTCAGAAAGCGGCGCGCTGGCATGGCCGAGGCGGATTGTGTCACCGGTAAACCGACCGACGGTTTCCAGCACCAGCCCCGCCTGTCCGGCGGCAATCATCAGGGCCTCGGCCTGATCGAAGTTGCAGGCGATCAGGTATCGCCCCTGATCCTCACCGAAAAGTGTTGCCGTGTCCGCTGCGTCGAGAACGAGCCCGACACCGGCAGCCTCGGCCATCTCGAAAGCCGCAAGAGCGAGGCCGCCGTCGGAAAGGTCGGTGCACGCCTTGATGAGGGCGCGGTTGCCGCGAATGAAATCGCCATGCGCCTTTTCCTTTGCCAGATCGACCGGCGGCACGTCGCCTTCACGGCGATTGTAGACCTCGGCCAGGATCGCGGACTGGCCCAGATGCCCGCGCGTTTCACCCAGGACCAGCGCCACATGGCCATCGCGCACGTCGCATCCGATGATGTCATCCACGCTTTCAATCAATCCGACGGCGCCGATGGTTGGCGTGGGCAAAATCGCATTGCCGTCGGTTTCGTTGTAAAGCGAGACATTGCCTGAAACGACGGGCATATCCAGTGCATTGACAGCGGCGCCTATCCCTTTGATCGCGCCAACGAATTGCCCCATGATCTCGGGTTTTTCAGGGTTGCCGAAATTGAGGTTGTCCGTGGTTGCCAGCGGCCGCGCCCCGACAGCGGACAGGTTGCGGTAGGCCTCTGCAACAGCCTGTTTTCCACCTTCTTCCGGATTCGCCTTGACGTAGCGCGGGGTGACGTCGGAGGTAAACGCCAGCGCTTTGTCGGTTCCATGCACACGTATGATCCCCGCACCGATACCCGGAATGCGGACAGTGTCGGCCATGACCATCGTGTCGTACTGGTCGTAGACCCACTGTTTCGCAGCGTAATTGGGCGATGCGAGCAGAGCTCTCAGACCGTCGATCGGGTCCACATCCGGCACAGTCCCGAGGGCTTCCGCCGGCGGCGTCTCGACCCACGGGCGGTCATATTCCGGCGCGCTGGAGGCCAGTTTGGAAAGCGGCAAATCCGCCTTGACCTCGCCGTCAAGGGTGATGATGAACCGATCCTCCTCGATCGTTTCGCCCACGACGGCAAAATCGAGATCCCATTTGTCGAAAACGGCCTTGGCTTCGGCCTCCAGTTCGGGGCGCAGCACCATCAGCATTCGCTCCTGACTTTCCGAGAGCATCATTTCATAAGCGGTCATTGCCGTTTCGCGCACTGGCACCTTGTCGAGGTCGAGGCGCACACCGAGCCCGCCTTTGTCGCCCATCTCGACAGCGGAGCAGGTCAGCCCGGCGGCGCCCATGTCCTGAATCGAGATCACCGCGCCGGTCTGCATCAGTTCCAGCGTTGCCTCCATCAGCCGCTTCTCCGTGAATGGATCGCCGACCTGCACCGTCGGGCGCTTTTCCTCGATCGTGTCGTCGAACTCGGCCGACGCCATCGTGGCGCCGCCAACCCCGTCGCGGCCCGTTTTCGCGCCGAGATAGACCACGGGCATACCGACGCCCGATGCGGCGGAATAGAAAATCTTGTCGGTATCGGCCAATCCCGCCGCAAAGGCATTCACAAGGCAGTTGCCGTTGTAGGCAGGATCGAAACGCACCTCGCCGCCGACGGTCGGGACGCCAAAGCAGTTGCCATAGCCGCCGATCCCTTCGACCACACCGTTTACGAGTTGTCTGGTCTTCGGATGCGACGGCTCGCCGAAGCTCAGGGAGTTCATCGCGGCCACCGGGCGCGCACCCATGGTGAAGACGTCGCGCAGGATCCCACCGACGCCGGTCGCAGCGCCCTGATAGGGTTCGATGTAGGAGGGGTGGTTGTGGCTTTCCATCTTGAAGACCACGGCCTGCCCGTCGCCGATATCCACGACGCCGGCGTTTTCACCGGGGCCGCAAATCACCTGCGGGCCATCCGTGGGCAGCGTACGCAGCCATTTCTTGGAGGATTTGTAGGAGCAATGCTCGTTCCACATGGCTGAAAAAATGCCAAGCTCGGTAAAGGTCGGCTCACGTCCGACGATTTCGAGAATGCGCTCGTATTCATCGGGGCTCAGCCCGTGGCTTGCGACCAGTTCCGCTGTGATGGCTGGCTCGTGCATGCGTTTTGTTTCCCCGTCCGGCTTTGTTTGTTGCTGTCTTACATGTGCTTCGCAGGGCATGGAAGAGGGGGCATGGAAGATGCGAGGGCCCTGCAATTCAGCACTGGTCAAAACCGTTTTGCAGATACATGTTTGGATCGCGGCACATTCCGGGGAGGAACTGATCATGGTGTTGGGGGCGGCAACCAAG
>JASFFN010000220.1:0-4686 GCA_050124275.1 Roseobacter sp.
GACCTCACGGACGAGGAATTCGCATTCGTGTCGGGCACACCGGCCATCCAGCCCGCCTATGAGGCCTATCTCGACAACGAGACCTTCATCAAGGAAACCTGGGAAAAAATGCTCGCCGGGGCCTGATCCATGGGCAGTCTTCGGCTTGCAGGGCTGAAAAAGAGCTTCGGCAGCGTTCGCGCTGTCGATGCTACCAATCTGGACTTTGCGCAAGGCAAGCTGACAGCCCTTCTCGGGCCGTCGGGCTGCGGCAAGACCACGCTTTTGCGGATGATCGCGGGGCTGGAAGCGCCCTCAGGTGGCAGCATTTTGCTGGGAGAGCGCGACATCACTGCCCTGCCCGCCTATGAGCGAAAATTTGGCATGGTTTTTCAGAGCTTTGCGCTATTCCCGCACCTGAACGTCCGTGAGAACGTCATCTATTCCCTGATCATCGCCGGGAAACCGAAAAGCGATGCGCTCGAAACGGGCGAACGCTTGCTTGATCTGGTACAACTCAAGGGGTTCGGCGACAGGCGCATCGGCGATCTCTCGGGGGGCCAGCGCCAGCGCGTCGCCATCGCACGCGCTCTGGCGCAGGAACCCGAGGTTTTCCTGCTAGACGAACCGATGTCCGCGCTGGATGCCAAGCTGCGCGAAGACATGCAGGTCGAATTGAGAATGTTGCAGCAACGGCTTGGCATCACGACGATCGTCGTCACGCACGACCAGCGCGAAGCCATGACGATGGCGGACCAGATCGTGGTCATGAGCCACGGCAAGGTCGAGCAGGTCGGCACGCCGCAGGACATCTATCACCACCCCGAAAATGTCTTTGTCGCCGATTTCATCGGCCGGGCTAATTTCTTCGAGGGAATAGTTGAAAAAGGTGGTGTAAGGATCGGTTCGACAACCGTAAATGCTGCGGCGGCCAGCCGGTTTCTGCCGGGAACCCCCGTCAGCGTGGCCTGCAGACCGGAGGTCGCCGCTCTCGACAGCAGCGACTTCCAGGGCACGACGCTGAAGGCAAAGGTCACTTTCGTGCGCGATGTGGGACCTGCACGGGACATTCATCTGGACACGGAAATCGGCCGGATCATCGTGGAGTCTGCACGCGGCGAAACCGACCGTCCCTTCGCTGTCGGGCAGGAAACGCAGGTGACGCTGCCTGTCGAAAGCCTCCATGTGTTCCCGCGCGTGGAACGGGAAGCGGCGTGAGTGTCGTCAGCGATACCGGTGGTTTCGAGGCGGCACCTGCCTCGAAGGCCGCGCGGCAGTATTCCTTGGCGCAGATGGGCTGGTGGGCGATCATCCTGTGTCTCTGCCTTACGCCCTTCATTCTGGTGATCGCCATTTCCTTCGGTCAGAAGATCGAAGGCGCGGCCTGGGAGTGGGCCTTTACCTTTGAAAACTACCAGCGCGTATTCGTGGGGGCGAACTGGCCTGACGAATTCACGGCGCTTTACCTGCAAAGGCTCTATTATTCGCTGTTTTATGCCGTGGTCGCCGCTTTTCTGGCGATCCTGACGGCCTTTCCGTTCACTTACCTGATGACGCGGTTGTCCCGGAAAGTGCAAAGCATCTGGCTGGTCTTCATCTTGTCGAGCCTGTCGCTGTCGGAAGTCTTCATCGTCATGGGCTGGGACGTGCTTTTGTCCAATCGTTCGGGGCTGCCGATGGTGTTCAAGGAGACAGGGATCACGGACTGGCTGAAGGCGGTGGGCTGGTTCGACACCCTGCGCGAGTGGGGCCTGGCAAACCCGCGCAACGTGAAGTTCAAGACCTCCGTCTTCGCCACTGTTCTGACCATGGCCTATCTGGTCTGGCCCTATGCGGTGATCCTGCTTTATCCGCCCTTGTCGCGACTTGACCGCAGCATGGTCGAAGCGGCGCAAACGATGGGCGCGGGCCCCTGGACGGTCATGCGCACGGTGGTCCTGCCGTCGATGCGTCTGCCGCTGTTGGGATCGACGTTGCTGCTCTTTGTCTTCTTGCTGGGCGTTTACGTGGCGGTGACCGTCTTTGCCGAACCAGCCAAGCAAACCATGGCCGTCTCCGTCTATGAGGCCGTTCGCGGCAATACGCTGAATGCGCCTTTCGGGTCCGCGCAGGCGGTCGTGCTGCTGGTCACTGCGGGCATCTTTCTGGCCCTGGGCCAGTGGATGAGCAAACGGACGGTCTGACCATGCTGCGCGTGCTGTCCCATCTGTTCATGACCCTCTCCGCCATCCTGCTGGCGTTGCCGATCGTCGTGGTCTGCGGTGCCGCGCTCAATGCCGGGCGCACGATGTTCTTTCCGCCAAAAGAGCCCACACTCACACGCTTTTACGAATTTTTCGTGGCGGACGATGTCTGGGTCACCGCACTGGCGAATTCGGTTCTGGTTGCCTTTGCGAGCGCCGCTCTGGCCGTCCTGATGGCATGGCCCATCGCCTACGGCCTATGGGCCAAGGGCGACAAGGCGTCGAAACTGCTCGCGGGGCTCGGCTCGATGCCCTTTGCCCTGCCGCCCATCGTCTTTGGTGTCGGACTCGGGTTCCTGTGGTCTTTCACCGGGGTGCTCGGGTCGATCTGGGCCGGGGTCGTGAGCCACGCGGCTCTGTTCGTGGCCCTGCCCATCGTGACCATCTCGATCGGATTGCAATCCATCGACCGCGCGCATCTCGACGCAGCCGCCACCATGGGCGCGACACGGGCCGTGGCTTTCCGGACAGTGATCCTGCCCCAGACGCTTCCCTATACGATTTCGGGCTTTTTCTTTGCGCTTGTCCTGAGCTTCAACGAATTCATTGTGATGTTCTTCGTGTCCGCATCGTCTTACGCGACCGTCACCCTGCAGATATTCAACTCGCTGCGCAACGGCTACACGCCGACCATGGCCGTCGCGGCGATCCTCTTCATCAGCGTCTCGGTCGTCGTTTTTTCCGCCATCGCGCGGTGGGGCGACTTGCCGCGTCTGATGGGGGCAGAGCCCGCGAAAACCTGAACCAACGGAGAACCAATCATGCCACGCCAACCCACTCTTGTCGGACAAACCGTCCTCATCGTCGTCGATATCCAGAAAGGCGCTTTTCTCGATCGCTCCAATGCCGGCATCCCGACGATGCCCGATTATTTCGACAACATGGCACGGGCGCGCCGCGTCGTGGATGCGGCCCATGCCGCCGAGATTCCGGTGATCTTCTTTCAGGAAATCCACCGACGCGACATGATCGACTATGGCCGGGAACTGGACGGCTCCGAGGGCGTCCACTGCCTTGAAGGGGAACCCGGCACGCCGGTTGCGGCGGAAGAGATGGACATGCGCCCGACGGACTATTTCATCCACAAGCGGCGTTATTCCTGTTTCTTCGGAACCGAGCTTGAAATCCTCCTGAAGGGGCTCAAGGCCGAAACACTGATCCTCATCGGCGGCATGACCGATGTCTGCGTGCATTACACCTTCGTGGATGCCCATCAGCACGACTACTACTGCCGTGTCATCTCGGACAGTGTCGGCGGCACTTCGGACGCAGCGCATCAGGCCTCACTGAACGCGATGGAATACCTGCAGAGCGGCGCGGTGCTCAGCACCGACGAGATCGTAGACAAGCTGTCACAGCTCAAAAGTGCCGCCGCTTGATCGGAATCGGTGATCTGCACGGACACTGGCGGCGCGCCTGGATCAAAGCGCCGGGGTTTGAAGACACGACGACGCATGTGCACTGGATGCAATGCGGTGCGTACTATGCCGATGTGCGCATTCCCGACGGCCTGCCGGATATCTCCGGCGCCCGATCTCTCAGTGATCTCGACCCGGAAACCTTGCGCACACTGATGCAGGCGGAAGGGTTTGCCGGCACGATCTCTGTCGAGAACGATGTCTGCACCTGGGCGCGGCGCATCAATTGGCACGGGAAACCGGACGCCGTGGACGCAGGGAAAATGTCATTCGATGCCGATGGCGCATTGATTGAAGACGGCGTGCATGCCGACTATCGCGAGCTTTGGGTCCGTCAGCCTCATGCCCCGCTGGAGGCTCTGGGATGCACGGCGGACGGGCAGGAGATTTTCCTGATGTCCTCGGAAACGGCCTTCGTCCTCGCGGTCGGCGCAACGGATACCCCGGCCAGTCGTTCGCTTGTTTCTGCGCTCGACGAGGGAAAGAAACCGGCAGGTCTAGAAGCGCATTTTTCATGCTTTTACGTGTTTGGCCGGTGGGAGGGGCTCGATGGCATCGCGCTGCTCGGCACGAACCCGTTGATGACGGGCGACACGGTCTTGTCGCGCTCAGAACAGGACCAACGGCAGTTCAGACTGGCATACAGGACGTACGACGGTAGCTGGCAGTCGAAGGAGTTGGCTTTCCGAACGCTGGATCAAGCCTGCCCCCAGAGGTCGAGGTAGTGATCGATCATCTCGCATAGCCGTTCACGCCCGAATGCAGGGTCATGCCCGCCATGAACCTTTTTCACGGGCAGGTCGCGTATCCGTTTCAGGCTCGCGGCGTAATCCTGAACGTTCATGCCCGGGCCATCATAGATCAGCGGTCCGTCATAGATGGCATCAGCGCCGAACAGTGTCCCGCTGTCCGCGTGCCATAGCCCGATCTGTCCCGGAGAATGACCCGGCAGGTGCAGGACTTCCGCACGCCAGTCCCCTAAGTCCACCATATCGCCATCCTCGAGCGTTTCCGTTGCCGGAGCGCTTTTGATCCCGTAACCCTCG
>JASFFN010000221.1:0-4683 GCA_050124275.1 Roseobacter sp.
CAACGGCTGGGGCTTCCTGATCCCACTGCAGATCGCCCGCATCATGAAAACGGGTATCGGCGCATGGCTCGGGTTCTTTGCCATTGGTCTGGTGCTCTGGGGTATCTACACCGGCAAGTTCTCTCCGACCGAAGCGGCGGGAGTGACCGTGGGCTTCTGCGTGATCGCGGGGCTTCTGAGCTGGGCGCTGAGCCACCTGTTCCACATCAAGGATGACAAGGAGTGGGACCAGAAGGGCTATGGCGAAATGCTTCTGGTGGACGGTTTCACCATCCCCGAGATACCAGGCATCGTTGTGCGTTCGGCGCAAATCACGGGCATTCTGGCACCGCTGATCGCGATTTCGGTGGTCATGCAACAGATCCTGTCACTTCTGGGCGCGCAACAGGTGATCGGAGATTTCGTGATCTCGATGGGCGGCTACTATGCCGTGCTGGCGACCGCGATGCTGATCGTTTTCGTGTCGGGCATGGTCTTGGAGTCGCTGCCGGTGACCATCATCCTCGCACCCATCCTCGCCCCTATCGCGGCAAGCGTTGGTGTCGATCCGATCCACTTCTCTGTTATCTTCCTCGTCGGAGCGTCCATCGGCTTCATTACACCGCCCTATGGTCTGAACCTTTACGTTGCGTCCGGCGTGACCGGCGTGCCTTACTTCCGGTTGCTGAAGTATTCTACAATGTACCTGATTGCTCTGTTGGCAATCTGGATATTCGTAGCGCTGATGCCGGATACTGCTTTGCTGCTGTTGCCGGAGCGCGGATAGACGGTAAGGTGCAGAATGCCGGACGACCTGATAACGGAGAAGCAGGGCCAGATACCCACAAATCTGCGGTTGCTGGTCCTGCTGGAGGAAGTGGCGAAGGCTGGGGTTCCCGTTACTCCATCCGCGCTGAAGGACAGCCTGAATCTTCCAAAGCCGACATTGCACCGCCTGTTCCACACCGCCGAGGAGTCGGGCTTTCTGCAACGTGATATCGACGGCCGGTCCTACGGGCCCGGCCCTCGGCTACGGCGCTTGTCCGTGAATACGCTGTCTTCACAACGCGTGCGCATGGTGCGGTTGACGATCCTGCGACGCGTCGCAGAAGAAATCGGTGAAACCTGCAATATCGCAACACCGGATCGGGATGGCATGGTTTATCTCGACCGGGTGGAAACGCACTGGCCGCTGCGTATTCAGCTACCCATCGGCACACAGGTGCCATTCTACTGCACAGCCAGCGGCAAGATGTATTTGTCCTCGCTGCGGACGATCTACCTCGACCGCTTTCTCGAAAACATCGATCTGGAACGGCACGCACCCGATACGATCACGGATAAATCCGCTCTGAAGACGGAACTGCAACTGACCCGCAAGAGGGGCTTCGCGATGGATGCCGAGGAGTTCATGCAGGGAATGGGCGCCGTCGCCGTCCCGATCCAAGACATGCAGGGCAGACTGGTGTCCACGCTTTCCGTCCACGCGCCACTGCAACGGACCAGCCTCGACCAGTTGGTAAGCCGGGTTGATCTGCTTTTGTCCGCCGCGCACGAATTGTCGGAACTCATCAGCACCTGATCCGTATTGCGCAAGATGCGCGCTCAGGTGAAATTGACAAACTTCTGAAACGGCATTTCACGCAACCGCTGTCCCGTCGCGGCAAAGATCGCGTTGGCGAGGGCGGGAGCCGCAGGTGGCACGGGCGGTTCACCGATGCCGCGTATTTTGGGGTTGCGGTCGAGCGAGCGCACTTCGATCCTCGGCGTCTGACGGAGTCTCAACCCTTCGGCGTCATAGTAATTCGATTGCTCGGCACGCCCATGCGCATAGGTGATTTCGCTGTTGATGGCATGTCCCAGTCCCCAGATTACGCCACCCTGCACCTGATTTTCAAAGTTCACGGGATCAACAACCTGCCCGACGTCTGCCGCCACCCAGACATTGTCGATGCGGATACCGTCCTCCGACGCGGTCACCTCAACGACCTCCGCGGTTGGCACGCCGAAGCTCTCCACCAACGCGACGCCGCGCCCCTTTCCTGCGCCCGGAGACGCGCCGCCCCAGCCCGACATTTCCGCCACCGCCTCCAAAACGCCGCGCGCGACATCCCACGAACAAAGACGCAGGCGTTCCTCCATCGGGTCGGCGCCGGCAGCGTGGATCAGTTCATCAAGAAACCCTTCCAGGAAAAACCCGTTCACCGATGCCCCGACAGAACGCCAGCTCGAGACCGGCGCAAGGTTTTCCGCCTCGAAACTCCGGACGCGAAAATTCACCAAATCGTAAGGCGCATTCCACGCCCCTGCCGCGACCTGAATATCGGCAGCAATCAAGGGGATGCCGAGTCTACCCGCCTGAGACGTGGAAGGGGCAGCTCCGGCGATATCCATCGACAGCGTTTCCACTCTACCGTTTGCAACCTGCCCGCGCGCACGCGCCAGCCCGATATGACGTGGATAATCCTGCGCGAAATCTTCTTCCCGGCTGTAGACAAGCTTGACCGGCGTTCCTTTGATCTGCACGGCCGCCTCGACCGCCGCGCGGAGGTGATCGAGTTCCAGACGGTGTCCGAAACTGCCGCCACCGAATTGATTGTGCAGAATGATCTGATCGGTCCCGTATCCGCTTATGTCGGCAGCGAGGCTTTGGGCAAAGCGCGGCACTTGCGTCGCCGTCCAGATGTCAATTTGCCGATCCGTTGCGAGGACGGTGGCATTCAGCGGCTCGAGCGGTTGATGCGCCACGTAAGGTGCGCGGTACTCGGCTTCGACTGATCCATCCGCCAGCCCGGCCTCCACATCTCCGTCATCGCGCCAGGTTGCGGTCTCGCTGGCCTGTCCGACAGCCTCCGAGAGGGCCGACCAATGATCTTCCTGTTCCGGCAGATAAGCGGACCGCTCCCATTCCACCTCGATGGCCAGGGCGCCTTGCATGGCATTCCACGTATTGTCCGCGAGGATCACAAAACCGTTCGTGACCGAAAGAATGTCCGATACGCCCGGCATCTCGCGCGCACGCGTCAGATCAGCTGTTTTCACGGGAGCCCGCGTCGGCGAGAGGCGCACGGTGGCGTGAAGCAATCCGGCCATTTTCAAGTCGATGCCATAGACCATCCGGCCCGTCGATTTCGGCACAATATCCATCCGCGTGGTTGGTTTTCCGATCAGACGCCATTGCGCCGGATCACGTAAAGCAACGTCCTGCACAGGATCGATGGCAGCCGCGGCCTCGGCCAGATCCTGATAGGGAACCCGTTGCCCGTCCGGCAGGACGATACGGCCATTTTCGGTTTTTATGGCATTTGCTTCAGCGCCATATTTCGATGCAGCGGCTTGCTTCAGCGTTTCCCGCGCGACCGCACCGGCCTTGCGCAGCTTGTCGAAGCTGTCGGGCGTCGAGGTGGACCCCCCGGTGATCTGAAGCCCGATCATCTTGCTGGCAACCCGGGACAAATCCCGCATCGTTTCGGCCGTTGCAGACTGATCGGCGGTCAGAAACGGCAAGCCTTCCGCCGCCACAACGTGATTGTAATAGGCTTTGGACGGCGGTCCGAACTCCGTCTCGAACTGGTCCGCCGCAAGGTCCAGTTCATCCGCGATCAAGAGCGCCTGCATATGCGCGACCCCCTGCCCCGTATCCGCGTGGGGCAGGATCAGGGTGATCTTGTCCTTGTCGATCTTGACCCACGGGTTGAAAACCGCGTCACCGGGCGCAAGCCCCTGCATCAAGGGGTTCTCGGGGCGCTCCAGCGCCTTATACACGCCGAATGCCACCCCGCCTGCGATCGCCGCCGACCCGATCAGAAAACCGCGGCGCGCAATTTTCTTTATCGCAGACATCCGGCCTCTTCAGATCTTGTAGTTGGGCAGCAGGTCCAAAGCTGACTTCAGCGCTTCTCCCCACTGAGAGGAAATGGCCTGATAGATTTCGTCCGTGGCCTCGATTCGAACCTGTCGGTCAGAAGTGAACGAGTCGTTTTCGTAGACATGCACATCGAAAGGCAAGCCCACCGAAAGATTCGACTTTACCGTCGAGTCGAAGGACACCAAGAGCAGCTTCAGCGCTTCTTCGAAAGCGAGATCGGGATCATAGGCACGCACGAGAATGGGCTTGCCGTATTTCGTCTCTCCAATCTGGAAAAACGGCGTGTCCTCGGTGATTTCGATGAAATTGCCCTGAGGATAAACCAGAAAAACGGTGGGTTTGCCGCCCTTGATCTGCCCGCCGACGATGATCGAGGCACTGAACTGCCCGACGTCAGACGTGGGCCCATTCGGTGTGCTGTAGGCAATGACTTCTTTCAACGTCGCACCGACCAGACGCGCGACCTGAAACATCGACGGCTGGCTCAGGATTCCTGGATCGCGGTTCTCGACCGGCTGTGACCGTTCTTCCAGAAGAGCGACCATCGCCTGCGTCGTCGCAAGGTTGCCGGCGGTCATGATGGTAATCGACCGTTCGCCCGGCACAGACCACGTAAAGAGTTTACGGCTGGTGGAAAAGTTGTCGACACCCGCGTTCGTGCGCGTGTCGGCCATGAAGACCAGTCCGGAGTTGAGGCGCATGCCAACGCAGTATGTCATGAGAATCCGTTCAATGAAGTGAACGTGACACTAGGCTTACTGCTGGACTTGTAAAGATACAAAGAGGCTTTCTTCGCCCGCCCCGCCGCGCAAGCCGTAGACCGGCGCCGCGTCATG
>JASFFN010000222.1:0-4667 GCA_050124275.1 Roseobacter sp.
CCCATATCTTTAACCAACGATACTTGGAACAGCGTAACATGATAAAAATACACGAAAAATCAGTGCTGAGACGCACCCAAAACGGATGGCTGAACAGTTATCACACGTTTTCATTTGGCCAGTTCCAAGACCCAACGCGTATGGGGTTTGCGAACCTGCGGGTGATCAACGAAGACGGTCTGATTCCAGGCGGTGGCTTTGCGCCACATGACCATGCGAACATGGACATTCTCACGTTGGTTTTGGACGGACAGCTGCGGCATGAGGATGATCAGGGCAATGTCGCCAACATCCGCGCAGGCCAAATACAGGGCATGTCCGCAGGCGTGGGTGTGCGCCATTCCGAATACAATGCCTCGTCGACCGATGTCGCAAAATTTCTTCAGATCTGGCTGATCCCGGATCAGTTGGGCGGTGCACCCACCTACCATCAAGGCACCGTCGGGATTGGCAAAGATGTTTTATTGGCCGGACCTGCGGCGATGACCCCCTTGATCCCTTTGCGCTCACAGACCCGTCTCAAGCTGCGTCGCTTTGCTGAAGGTGAGACACTCACCGTCGCTGCGGGGGGTACGGATGCGCACTTCGTACACCTGTTGGATGGGCTCGCCTATGCCGAGAACGAACGCTTGAGTGCGGGGGATGGGATGCAGATCCCGCCTGAAGAGACGGTGACTTTGCGCTGGCACAGCCATGGAGCGGCGCTGGTGTTTGAAATGCCAGTTTCGCAAGCCCGCGCCGAGGTGGCAGGCGCCGCCGCAAAAACAACCCAACCAGATTTGCAAGGAGACCTGACGTGACTTGGCAACCTTACCTCATTTCGCTCGGCGCAGGGCTTGGGATCGGCGTTATCTACGGCCTGATCGCTGTCCGCAGCCCCGCTCCCCCCATTATCGCCCTTTTGGGGCTGCTGGGCATGCTTGCCGGAGAGGCGGCCGTGCAGTGGATCAGAGGGCATTCCGACGCTGTGGCGCAGGCCTTTCACCTGAAGTCTTTTGCCGTGACACATGCGGAAAAGACCACCGAACCACCCAAGACCGAAACCCTTTAACCCAAACTAACCCCACAACAACACTGGAGAAATCGAATGTCCAAACACGAAATGATCACACCTGAAAATGCGGCGCTTGTCCTGATCGATTATCAGCCGGCTATGTTCCAGGGTGTCGAAAGCCATGACCGCCTTTCGGTGATGCACAACGTTCAAATTCTTGCGAAAGGTGCAAAGCTGTTTGGCCTGCCAACGGTTATTTCCACCGTCGCAAAAGACAGCTTCTCTGGCCCGTTCATGCCCGAAGTTACCGACCTCTACCCTGATCAGGAGGTTGTGGACCGCACTTCGATCAACTCTTGGCTCGATGAAAACTTCCGCAAGGCGGTTGAAGCAACCGGGCGTAAAAAAATCGTTCTAGCCGGTTTGTGGACCGAAGCCTGCGTTATGTTCCCGACATTGGATCTGCTGCGCGAAGGCTATGAAGTCTACATTCCTGCGGATGCATGCGGCGACGTCACGCCCGAGGCCCACGAGCGGGCGATGGACCGCTTGGTTCAGGCCGGTGCGATCCCGATGAATGCGCTGCAGTTCGTGTTCGAGCTACAGCAGGATTGGGCACGCGGTGAAACCTACGATGGCGTGATGGATATTCTGAAGACGCATTCTCCGTATGGTATCCAAGTCCGGTTCTCGAAATGGGCCTTGGGAGAACACGCCTCAGAAGCCGGTGTCGCAGCAGAATAAACTGCGGCCCGGCGCCCGCTTGGTCTCTCATTCCTCCCCGAGAAACCAAGCCCGAGAAACCAAGCGGGCAATTCTCAGAAAACGTTCCTCGGTGCCCGTTCGAAGGACACTGACCAACCCTGCTTTGCCAAAGGATGCGCACCATGGCCACACCTGACAAGATACTCTTCAACGGCAAGATCACCACGATGGATCCCGATATGCCCGAAGCAACGGCTGTGGCGATCGCAGGTGATCAGATTTCAGCTGTTGGGACAGATAAAGACATTCTTTCGTTTGCGGGTGCAGATACTCAAACCATTGATCTGGGTGGTCAGCGGGTCATCCCCGGCCTAATCGACAGCCACACGCATATCATCCGGCAGGGCAACAACTTTGCGATGGAGTTGCGCTGGGACCACGTGCCCTCGCTTGCGGACGGTCTGCGCATGTTGAAAGCACAGGCAGAGCGTACGCCAGCGGGCCAATGGATACGCGTGGTTGGCGGCTGGTCCGTTGACCAGTTCGCGGAGAAGCGTCTGCCAACAATTGACGAGATCAATGCCGTTGCGCCAGACGTGCCAGTCTATGTTTTGCACCTCTATGACAGGGCCTGGCTGAACAAGGCAGCCTTGCGCGCAATCGGCATCGATAAGCATTTTTACGAGCCGTTTGTTTCTGGCCGTCTTGAACGAGATCATCAGGGCAACCCAACAGGCCTGGCAATGGCACGGCCAAATGCGCAGCCGCTTTACGCACTGCTGGATATGGCGCCCAAACTGGATTTCGAACAGCAGGTCACTTCGACCAAACACTACTTTAAGGCACTAAATGGCCTTGGCTTGACTTCGGCATTGGATTGCGCCGGTGGGTTTCTGAATTACCCGGACGACTATGGTGTGATCACCGAGTTGAACAAGCGGGGCGAACAGACGGTTCGCATCGGTTATCAGCTCTTTGCACAACGACCGATGTTTGAGCTGGATGACTTCAAGCGCTGGAATGACATCGTCAAACCGGATGAAGGCAATGACTACCTGAAATGCGTTGGCGCGGGCGAGATGCTGGTGGCATCGGCCTATGACTTTGAGGACTTCAGCTATCCGCGCCCGGACCTGCCCAAGCGTATGGAAGGGGATCTGAAGCCCGTCCTTGAGTTCCTGTTCGAGAACCGCTGGCCGATCCGTTTTCACTGCACCTATGAGGAAAGCGCGCATCGCCTGCTGTCGCTCATCGAAGAGGTGGGGCAGGACAAGGGGCTGGAGGAACTCAACTGGATCTTCGATCACGGTGAGACGATCTCGACCGAGACAATGGACTGGGTCGCGCGGCTGGGCGGCGGGATTAGCTACCAAAACCGGATCGCGTTCCAGACGACCGCGTATCGTGGCCGCTATGGCGAGGATGCGCTGCGTGAGGTGATGCCGGTCAAGAAGATGATGGCCTCGGGCGTGCCTCTGGCGGCGGGGACTGATGCGACGCGTGTGTCGTCCTACAATCCGTGGCTAGCGATCCACTGGGCTGTGTCTGGCAAGGGACGCGGTGGTGATATGATCTGGAGCGCGTCGAACCGGCTGGATCGGCATGATGCCCTGCGCCACTGGACGGCTGCGGGCGCGTGGTTCAGCCGTGAACACGGCAAGAAGGGTCAGATCAAGGCCGGTCAATGGGCTGACATCGCCGTTCTGGACCGTGACTATTTCACTGTGGCCGAGGATGAGATCACCGAGATCGAGGCCGACCTGACCTTCACCGGAGGCAAGATCGTCCACGCCAAGGCCCGCTTTGCCGCCCACGCACCCGCGCCGCTGCCAGAACTGCCCGATTGGTCTCCGGTTCCGATTTTCGGCGCACCGGGGGCCGCAGCAACAGGCCGTCCGAGCATCGCAGCCCAGTAAGCCACCACTTAGGGACGAAACACGAAACCAAATGACAGGAAAGGCCGCACATGTCTTTGCATCCGAACTTAGCCAGATTCGACGTTTCGCTGCCGACCATGCCTTGGCGTCATGCCGTGATGCCTGACCTGAACGGGGAAATTCTTATGTTGGACGAACAAGAGCTCGATATTCACTACAGTGAGAGCGACACGAAAGGCCGCTATGGCGCGACGGTTGCCGGGGTGGCCAGCGAGGCGGAACTGACCATCTCAAAGGTCTCGCCCAGCCTTATTATCGCGGATCACACCTTTGTGCCGGACGAGTTGCGCGGGCGCGGCCTTGCGCAGGCTTTGGCCGCACGGCTGATCGCGGATGCCCGCGAAAAGGGCCAACGCATCGTGCCGCTCTGCCCCTTTGTGCGCGCATACGCCCAAAAACACCGCGAGGAATTGGCCGATGTCATCCAGTGGTGAAACCATCAAAGCCCCCGCCGTGCATGGTTCGGCCTGGGCGCCGTTCGGATACAAGGCCTTTGCGCTGCTTTGGACCGCGACGCTGATCTCGAATGTCGGCACATGGATGCACGATGTGGGCGCGGGCTGGCTTATGACCACGCTCAATTCCTCGCCCGCGGTCGTGTCGCTGGTGCAGGCGGCAACGACGCTGCCGGTGTTTCTGTTCGCCCTTTTTGCCGGAACGCTCGCGGACCGGCTGGACAAGCGCAAGATGCTGATCACCGTCAATGTGGTTCTGCTGGCGCTGATCTGCGGCTTGACGGTTTTGGTGCATTTAGAATGGGTGACGCCCGCGCTGCTGATCCTCTTCACGCTCGCGATTGGCACCGGTACGGCCTTTATGGCCCCGGCATGGCAGGCGATAGTTCCTGCCTTGGTCCCGCGCGAAGCGCTTCAGCCCGCGATTGCGCTGAACTCCATGGGCATCAACATCAGCCGCGCGATCGGACCTGCTCTGGCCGGGATTTTGATTGCCACGGTCAGCCTGTCGGCCCCCTTTGCGGTCAATGCAGCCAGCCATGTGGTGATCATCGTGGCCCTGCTGCTTTGGAAATA
>JASFFN010000223.1:0-4644 GCA_050124275.1 Roseobacter sp.
TTAGGTATGGCAGCATTTCTCAATACGCTGGACTTTCGCCGGCTTGCCTGCGGAGAAAACAAGATATCGCGGTGGGCGCCCGGTCGAAGCTCTTTGTCGAAGACAATACAAACAAACACGTAAGGAAATCAGCCCCATGCAACGCACCCGGTTTCGAGCTTTTGTTCTCAACCATTGGAAGTTCATATCTGCAGCGAGAGAACTCATTTCCGGACGCTTTTTCAGGGCATCCTCTCCCGCGCCCTGACGCCAAGGCGCGGGAGCGGCACCCCAAGCAGAGGACTGGCTTTCGGAGCCTGTCGCGGCAAAAATCCGGCACTTGCAAATAGCGTGAAATAATGGATCAACATTGCCGGCAAGGGTCACCGAGCGGCCTACGCGCGAAAAACCACCTTTACATGGACTGCTTGGAGCATTCGCTTGTACCGCCAAACGAGGGCTGCTCTCGCCGATGATCTGCGTTACCCAATAACCCGAAAAACAGTCGCCAGAAAATCTTTCCCTGCTTGCCCCGCTCAGGCAATCATTCAATGACCTTCGGCCGCGAAGGCGGACCCGCAAGACTCGTTTTCAACAAGTCTGTCTCAGTCCCGTTTCCGCGAAATCCGGGTTCAATTGCGCCGGAAGCCAAGTAAATCGAACGCTGCCGGAAAATTTCTGAGTATTTTTGTCAGATTCAGTTGAATTATCCACGAACTTCTGTAATTGACAAAAACAGTAAGGTTTTAAACCACACGGAGAATCCCATGAACCTGAAGACGTCACTTTTTGCATTCGTTGCCGCAACGCTGTCATCAGGCGCCTATGCGAACGGCGAACTGAACCTTTATTCTTCACGCCATTACGACACCGATGAACGCCTGTATTCCGATTTCACCGACCTGACGGGGATCAAGATCAACCGGATTGAGGGCAACGCCGACGAACTCATTGCCCGGATGGCAGCCGAGGGTGCAAATTCGCCCGTGGACGTGTTCCTGACGGTCGACACCGTGCGCATTACGCGTGCCAAAGACCTTGGTCTGTTGCAACCTATAGACAGCGAGGTTCTCGAAGCGAAAATCCCGGCGTACCTGCAAGATGAAGACAATCAGTGGTTCGCCTTCTCGCAGCGTGCGCGCATCCTCTTTTACGACAAGACCGATGTGACGAACCCGCCGCACACCTATCAGGATCTGGCCAATCCGGAATACGAGGGAAAGGTGTGTATTCGCTCCTCCACGAATGTTTACACACAGAACATCGTCGCGGCGCTGGTGGCCCATTTGGGAGAAGAGGCCGTGGCGGACTGGGCGACATCGGTCGTCGGTAACTTTGCGCGCGATCCGCAGGGCGGAGATACAGACCAGCTTCGTGGCATCGCCTCCGGAGAATGCGACATCGCCATGTCGAACACCTATTATTTTTCCCGTGCGCTGCGCAAGGGCGACAGCACCATGACCACCGAAGATCTGGCCAACATAGGCTGGGTTTTCCCGAACCAGGATGACTTTGGCGCTCACATGAACATTTCCGGCGGTGGCGTTGCGGTCAACGCACCGAACAGGGATAACGCGATCAGGTTCCTGGAGTATCTCGCATCAGATCAGGCACAGCAATATTTCTCGGCAGGAAATGACGAATACCCGGCCGTTCCGGGCGTCGGCCTGTCAGAGTCCGTTGCCGCGCTGGGAATTTTCCGACCCGATGCGATCCCCTTGTCCGACATCGCGCAAAACATCGAGGCAGCGGTCAGGATTTTGGGCGAAGCCGGCTGGGAATGACCGCCTGAAAGCAAATCTACCTCGGCGCGCCTCAACGGCGCGCCTTTTTTCATGCCAAACGAGACCGTCGATATCGCCAGTCGCCGATCTGCGCGCACAGAATGACCACGGGGATCAGCCCCAGTCCGGCGATCATGAGGCTGGGCACAGCAGCCCCCTCGAGCCGTTCGTCAGAGGCGAGGCGGAATGCCTGAACCGCCAATGTATCGTAGTTGAAGGGCCGCAAAATGAGCGTTGCCGGCAGTTCCTTGACCGTGTCGACAAAGACGATCAGCAAAGCGGTCAGGATGCTCGGTTTCAGGATTGGAAGGTGGATTTCGCGTACTGTCGCCCAGTCCGAGCGGCCAAGAACACGAGAAGCCGCATCTATGTTCGGCGTGACCGCGGCGAGGCCGCTTTCGTAGGACCCGATGGCCGCCGCCAGAAACCGGATCATGTAGGCGGCAATCATAAGCCATATGGACCCAGAAATCAGCAAACCGGTTGAAATCCCGAACCACGCCTCCATGCGTGCGTCGAGCCAGTTGTCGAATCCCGCGAACGGCACCATCAACCCGACGGCGATAACCCCTCCCGGCACCGCGTATCCGAGCCGACCGATATATAGCGACGCCGTCGACAGGCGGTTGGATGCAATGCGGTTGAATGTGCCGAGCAGAACCGCCGCCGTCACCGTCACGACCGAAGCAACCGCCGCCAGCGTGATCGAATTCTGGAAAAAGCTCAGGTAGCGCGGGCTGAAGATTTCCTGTTCCGAGTTCAGCCCCATGGCAAAAAGGGCGGTCGTGGGCAGAATCACTCCCAGCAGAACCGGTATCCCACAAAGAACCTGACACGCGAGCGCAGACCTTTGGGTCAGCTTCATCCTTGGAAAGGGGTCATGACGTCCCTTTGCGGCATATGTGGCCGCGCCGCGATTCTGCTGCTCGAGCGCGGCGACAAGAAACGCAAAAACAAGAAGCCCGACGGCCAGCTGGGCCGCCGCTCCGCGATCCGCCAGCGAAAACCAACTGGTGTAGATGCCCGTGGCAAACGTCTGCACGCCGAAATGTGCAACCGTCCCGAAGTCGGCGATCGTCTCCATCACGACCAGAAGCGCACCGGCAGCGATCGCCGGCCGCGCCATGGGCAGGGAAACGCGCAGAAAACACGACAGCGGAGACGAGCCGAGGGAACGCGCGGCAAAAAACGGGGTCGCCGCCTGCATGCGAAAAGCGGCGCGCGCCAGAAGATAGACGTAAGGGTAAAGCACCAACGTCAGCATGGCGGCCGCGCCGCCCAATGACCTGATTTCCGGAAACCAGTAATCGCGCGGCCCCCACCCCGTGATATCGCGAAGCGTCGACTGGACGATACCGGGATGATCCAGCACATGCGTATAGGCATAGGCAAGAACGTACGCGGGGAAAGCAAGCGGCAGAACGAGCGCGATCTCGAAAAACCTGCGCCCCGGAAAGTCAGTGGCAACAACCAGCCAGGCGGTTGCCGACCCCAGAAGAATAGTGCCCGTCGCGACAAGAGCCACCAGTACGAGTGTCGTCCAAGTGTACCGCCAGAGCACCGTATCGGCGAGCTTCGACATCGTTTCCATGGAGCCAAGGAAAGCCGCGGCAACCACGCCAATCAACGGCAACAGGCAAATGGCCGCAATGACAATGGCTGTCCCGGAAATGAAGTTCTTGTCCATCGTATATTCCGTCAAACCAGCTCAGTTGGAATCCCAGCATCGGTCCACTCCTACAGAATAATTCGGAGAGATCATAGTTCCGATTCTTTTAGTCAGGATTTGTGCTTTGCGAAACTGGTCACGGACCGCTGATGCGTGCTGCCCCCCGGCGCGCGAAAAGTCCATGCGTATTGGATCTCTGTCGTTGTGTGCGGGATTATCTGTTCGAGTTCGTTTGACCTAGGTCATAAGAACAACCTCCGCATTGCGATACAATGTTGCAACTGCTGTGGAGGAACCTGTCTCATGATCCACGATTTCAATCCGGCCATTGCCGACACGATATTCGGGCCGATTTACTGGTACGGCGCGGTCTACACCGTCGGCTTTCTGGGCATTTTCCTTTGGTTCTGGTTCCGGCGCGATGTCAGAGGCATGACGAACGCCGATACCCTGGCTTTTTCGATCCTTTTCGCTGTCGGTGTCATGATCGGCGGACGCGTATTCGATATACTGGTATACGAGTTCGATTATTACCGGGAACGGCCATGGGCTGCCCTCAACTGGTGGGAAGGTGGCATGGCCTCACACGGGGTTCTTCTCGGTGGACTGGCTGCAACAGCGGTCTTTGCCCGGATGCGCGGCCAGTCGTTCATCGCCCTGCTTGATGAAGTCGTGGTCCCCGGCGCCTTTCTTCTGGCAGTGGGACGGTTGGGCAACTTCATCGAAGGCGGCGTCGTCGGGTCACAGACCGGCGTGCCCTGGGGGTTCGTCTATCCGGAACTCGAAGGCGCAAGACACCCGGTTGCCTTGTATGAAAGCGCCAAGAACTTCGTCATTCTGCCAATACTCATCTGGGCGATCGGGAAATGGGAGCCCGGGCGGGGCGTGGTCGTGAGCCTTTTCGTGTTTCTCTACGCAGGGCTTCGTTTCGCGGTGGATTTGTTTCGCGATTATGAGGCGGCATGGCTGGGGATCGGTACCGGGCAAGTCTTCAACCTGCTCATGGCAGTTGCTGGCTTGATCCTGCTTGTCCGGACGATCCGGCATCCGCGCCCCGTGCCACCACCGCAAACGCCACCTGACAAGGCTGCAAGCTGGCTTCAGGTGGCGGTTTTCACCTTTCTTGTTATTTATCCGCTGGGGATCCCCACAAGCTGGACGCGCGCGAACATCATTGAGAAACGGCAGGAAGCAATAGAAGACGCGCGGTTG
>JASFFN010000224.1:0-4644 GCA_050124275.1 Roseobacter sp.
CGGCGCGATGATCGAGAAAGTCCTCGGACTGGGTTCGTCGAGCTAAGCAAGCGTCATTGGACCCCGCCGCCCCGAGCGGTCGGCGGGGTTCCGCATCGGACCACGTGGCCCCTTCAGGACCGCATTGTTTCTTTAAGCCCAGGCCAGACGAATGACCCCCACGAACAAGCTCGCACGCGTGATGGAGCTTCTCCTAGAAGCCTTCACGATTTTTCTCATGGTGGTCCTGACACTCGTCGTGATCGTGGCTGTGCTTGCCCGTCTTGGTGGCGCGAGCTTCAGCTGGTACGACGAAGTCGCCGCAATCATGCTGTCGTGGATCACGTATTATGGGTCGGCTCTTGCCGCGCTGAAGCGCCGCCATATCGGCTTCGATAGCGTGCTTCTCTCATTGCCGCCTTCGCTTCGAATGCCCGCCGTAGTCATCGGCGAAGGGGCTGTCCTGCTGTTCTTCGCGCTCATGGCATGGGCGGGCTGGAAGGTGCTGGTGGTCCTACAGGGCAGCTATCTCGTGTCGCTCACATGGGTTCCGATCCAGTTCACCCAGTCGGTCATCCCCATTGGAGCCGGGCTCTTCATTCTCGGCCAGCTTCTGAGCCTTCCGGACTATTGGCGGAAGACGAAGGCGGGCATCTCTCTCGAGCATGCGGAGATTGAAGAAGAGGTTGAGACCGAGATGGCAAAGGCCCATGACAGCGGGAGGAACAGCTGATGCTCATGCTTCTGATCTTCATCGGAATGGTGGCACTGATCTGCATCAACGTGCCGATCGCCGTGGCCCTAGCGCTGGCGGGCGTCGGGGGATTGCTCGCGACCGAGGGTGTCAATTCGCTCGTCACGATCGCACTCGACATGTATTCGGGATCGACCAAGTTTTCCCTGATAGCCATTCCGATGTTTGTCCTTGCTGGCGCGATCATGAACGCCGGAGGGATCACCGACAGACTGATCAACTTCGTCTCCGCAATCATCGGCTTCATCCGCGGCGGGCTTGCCATGGTGAATATCGGCGTCTCGCTGTTCTTCGCCGAAATCTCGGGGTCAGCAGTGGCCGATGTGGCGGCCATGGGCTCGATCCTAATTCCGCAGATGCGCAAACGAGGTTACTCGAAAGAGCTGTCAGCCGCGGTAACCTCTTCCTCCGCTTCGCTTGCGATCATTATTCCACCGTCCATTCCCATGATCCTCTATGCGGCGTCAGCCAACACTTCGGTCGAACAGCTCTTCGTTGCGGGCGTCGTGCCGGGCTTGCTGGGAGCGGCCGGGCTCATGATCGTCGCTTACATCTTTGCAAGGCGCTACAATCTCCCCACCGAAGAGGCGTTCAATTTGAAGCGGTTGCGCGAGACTTTCATTGATGCGGTGCCTGCCTTCACCCTACCGGTGATCATTCTCGGCGGCATTTTCGGCGGTTTCGTCACTGCGACCGAAGCGGCAGGTCTTGCGGTGATCGCGGCTCTGGTGGTGTCGGCGTGGTACCGCAATCTCGATCTTGGCCACCTGCGCCGCGCCATGCTTGATGGCGGGATGCAAACGGCGGTGGTCATGCTTCTCGTGGCCGCATCGGTCTTGATGGGCGGCTTCCTGACCCGCGCTCAAGTGCCCCAGGACATCGCACGGGCGATTCTCGAGATCACCGACCAGCAATGGGTGATCCTGCTTATCCTAAACGTGTTCTTCCTGATCATCGGGTTCTTTTTGCACTCGGCGGCGGCGATCATACTTGTCGTGCCTATCGTTATTCCGCTGATCACCGCAGCGGGTATCGATCCGGTGCATTTCGGACTCGTTGTCACGCTGAACCTGGCGATCGGCCAGCAGACTCCACCCGTGGCCTCGGTGCTGATAACCAGTTGCGCGGTGGCCAGGGCGAACATCTGGGAGGTGTCGAAGGTCAATGTCTGGTTCGTTATGGTGCTGCTCCTCGTTCTGGTTCTCTGCACCTACGTGCCTTCAGTGCCGCTGTTCCTCGTGGAGTATTTCTACAGATGACCGATGATCTGAAATCCGAGATGCGCGATGGTGTTCTCTGGATCGCCTTCGACAGGCCCGAGGCGCGCAACGCGCTGACCTTCGCGATGTACGAAGGGCTGGCGGGCCTTTGCGCAGGGGTTCCCACCGATGGCTCCTTAAAGGCAGTGGTGATTCATGGTGCGGGCGGCAAGGCCTTCGCGGCTGGCACCGACATGACGCAGTTCCGCGCCTTCGAGACCGCTCAGGACGCACTCGACTACGAAGAGCAGATCAATGCGGTTCTCGGTGCGGTCGATACCTGCCCGTTGCCCACAATCGCCGCAATCCATGGCGCGTGCACCGGCGGCGGTGCCTCGATTGCCGCGGCCTGCGATCTGCGCATCGCGAGCACTAGGCTAAAGTACGGATTTCCGATCGCACGCACGCTTGGCAATTGCCTCAACGCCGCTAACCTCGCGCGCCTCACCGAACTCATGGGAGCCGGACGTGTCCGCGAAATGATATTCACCGCAAGGCTCATGGAGGCGGACGAGGCGCTTTCCGTGGGCCTTGTCAGCGAGGTTCTCCCTGACGAAGATGCGCTTCTTACGCGAGCGGCGGAACTCGCGGCAAGCGTCGGCACCATGGCGCCCCTCACGCTTCGGGCGACCAAGGAAGCCATGCGGCGCAACCGTGAGGCACTGGCCGTCAAGGACGACGACCTGATCACCATGTGCTACATGAGCGAAGACTTCAAAAACGGCCTAGAGGCGTTTCTCGGAAAGCGTCCGCCGGAGTGGACCGGAAGATGACAGGGCCCCTCAAGGGTATGAAGGTCGTCGAACTGGCCCACATCATGGCAGGCCCTGCCTGCGGGCTGATGCTGGCCGATATGGGCGCCGACGTCATCAAGGTGGAGAAGCCAGAAGGCGACGACAGCCGCAGGTTCCTGCCACCCGATATCAATGGCGAAAGTGCTGCCTTCATGATGATGAACCGCAACAAGCGCGGCATCGCCCTCAACCTCAAAGATCCTGCTGCCGTCGAAGCCTTGCGCACTCTGCTCGAGGACGCCGACGTGGTGATAGAGAACTACCGGATCGGGACCATGGAGCGCCTTGGCCTCGGCTACGAGACCCTCCGCAAAATGAACCCGAAACTCGTCTACTGCTCGATCTCCGGTTTCGGGCGGACGGGGCCTTATGCCAGCCGCGGCGGATTCGACCTGATCGCCCAAGGGATGTCCGGCCTGATGTCGATCACCGGCGAAGGGCCGGGCCGACCGCCCGTCAAGCCCGGTGCGCCCATTTCCGACATTACCGCAGGCATCATTGCGGCTATGGGCTGCGTCGCGGCCTACGCTCGCGCGCAGGTGACGGGCGAAGGCCAGACCGTCGATGCCTCGCTCTTCGAGGCCGGCATCACCCTCACCTATTGGCAATCCGCCATCGCATTCGCTACGGGCACAGCCCCGGGGCCACTCGGCTCCGCGCATCCGCTGAACGCACCCTACCAATCCTTCCGTACCGCCGATGGCTGGATCAACGTGGGGGCCGCGAACCAACGCAACTGGCTTCGCCTTCTCGACGTCATCGACGCCTCCGAACTGCAGGACGACCCGCGCTTCGCGAGCAATCGCGACCGCATCAACAACCTGTCCGAACTCGTTCCCTTGCTAGAGAACCATCTCGAACAGAGAACGACCGAAGACTGGCTGGTTCTTATGGAAAACGCCGGTCTGCCTGCCGGGCCGGTTCTGTCGATCACGGAAATGCATGCAGATCCGCAGGTGCTGGCCCGCGAGATGATCGTGGAAACCGATCACCCAATTGCGGGGCGAACTCGGGCCATAGGACTACCAGTGAAGTTCGGCGACGCGTCCGCCGAGATGTCCCGTGCCGCACCGATCCTCGGCCAGCATGGCCGTGAAATTCTCATGGAGCACGGCTATGACATGGCGCGCATCGATACCCTCATTGAAAGCGGCGCGCTGATCGATGGCCAAGTCGAAGCGCAGGGCAGCTAGATGGGTCGAGGGATGAACGCGGCAGACGAAATTGATGATGCAATCCTGACGGCTCGCCGTTCAGCGACAGGTGCTGTAAGAAAGGTTCCTGTTGAGGAGTGCAGGGCGGTCTCGTAGCGTCTGATCGTGACCGGATCTGACCCGTTTAAAGGCTTTCAAAGCGGCCCGGAAATCATCCGCTTGGCGGTGATGTTGTACGTTCGGTTTCCTCTGTCGCTCCGAAATGTCGAGGAGTGGATCCACATCCGAAGTGCAAATTCTGTATCAAAACAGAATGTTGCGCGGAGGCTTATGAATGGGACGCTGCTACCCTCACCTGAGTTTGGAAGAACGCGGTAAGGTCGACAAGTGGCGTGAAGCAAAAATGCCGAGTCCAAAGATTGCGGATCGGTTGGGTCGTGCGCCTTCGACGATCTATCGCGAACTGAAGCGGAATACCCATGAGAACAAGGAACTGTCGGAGCTGAACGGCTACTACTGCATGACGGCACTGTCCGTCGTCAGATAATTTGGGGCATCAGAGCGGTTTCGTTATTGGAGGCTCTGGCTCATCCTTGATTGAGTTTATGCGTTTTCAGTTTGGTGGCGCAAGCGCCGCTTGAGCATGGTTTTTCGTTTGATCTCCTCTCGCTGTTTCAGGATCTGCTCAGCGCGTCCGAAGTAGA
>JASFFN010000225.1:0-4633 GCA_050124275.1 Roseobacter sp.
GATCGGGCTCGGGCTGATTGCGTCATCAATATTCTGGGCCAGCAAGCGTCGCGGCCTGGCTGGTGAGATCACTGGGTACGCGCGCTCGCAGGAAACGCGCGACACGGCGCGGCGGATCGGCCTGTGCGACCGCGTTTGTGACAGCGCGGCCGAGGCAGTGCAGGGTGCCGATCTGGTCGTGCTCTGCGTGCCCGTCGGTGTCATGGGAACTGTCGCGAAAGAGATTGCGCCTTATCTCAAACCCGGTGCGACGGTCACGGATGTCGGATCGGTCAAGCGGGACGTGATCGAAAGCGTGGGTCCGCATGTTCCCGAAGGCGTGCATTTCATACCGGGACACCCGTTGGCGGGTACAGAGCATTCCGGGCCCGAATCCGGGTTCGCGGAACTTTTCGACAACCGGTGGTGCCTGCTGGTGCCGCCCGACGGCAGCGATCCGGACGCCGTGGCAAGGCTCCGTGCCTTTTGGGAGGGCCTCGGCAGCAATGTCGAGGAAATGGAAGCGGCGCATCACGATCTGGTGCTGGCGGTCACCAGCCATGCGCCACACCTCATCGCCTACACGATGGTCGGGGTGGCAGACGATCTGGGGCGCGTGACAGATAGTGAAGTCATCAAGTATTCGGCCGCAGGTTTCCGCGATTTCACCCGCATCGCGGCAAGTGATCCGACAATGTGGCGGGACGTCTTTCTGACAAACAAGGACGCGACACTGGAAATCCTCGGCAGGTTCACGGAAGAACTGTTTGCTCTTCAGCGCGCAATACGCACGGGGGATGGGGACCACCTGCATGACTATTTTACCCGCACACGCAGCATTCGCCGCGGTATCATCGAAGCAGGTCAGGATACGGACGCGCCCGACTTCGGCCGCAGCAAGTCCGTGCCGTGAAAAGGTTGTGCGTTCTTGTGGCGCTTTGTGCGGGTATGGCAAAGGCCGCGCCTGAAACCTCTTTGCGACCTGAAGGCAGGTCGACCTATGGTGTGACACTCGAGTCTTCCGGGACGATCACGCCGCCTGGGCGCAGTGAAGCGGCGCAGACGGCCGCAGCCCGGGGGCAGGGTCTGTCCAGATCGCTGAGACCGGAACTGCGCCCGCGCAAGTTCCGACGCATGGCCCTGGCGCAGGAGCGAATGCGCGCGCGCGGGGCCGTCTGCGGCGACCCGGACATTCAGGGCGATGTCGTCGGTCGGATGACCGGCAAGACAGCCGGGTGTGGCATTTCAAATGCCGTGCGGATCCGGTTGGTCTCTGGCGTTGAACTGAGCAGGGATTCGCTCATGGATTGCGATACGGCGAGGGCGCTGAAGTCATGGCTGGACACCACGGCCAAGCCCACGCTCGCCAGAAAGGGAGGCGGTCTGAAACGGATTCGCGTCGCGGCACACTACGTTTGCCGTACGCGCAACGGTCAGAATGGCGCCAGAGTCTCGGAACATGGCAAGGGACGTGCAATCGACATTTCCGCGGTCAGTTTGCGCGATGGCACGCTCATCACGGTGCAGAACGGCTGGAACGCAAAAGGCACCGGCAAACTGATGCGGCAGTTGCATCGTGGTGCCTGCGGACCCTTTGGCACCGTGCTCGGACCGGACGCAGACAGGTTCCACAAGGATCACTTTCATTTCGATACGGCGCGCTATCGCAGCGGCCCGTACTGTCGCTAGCGGATGACAAGACGGGGCGCGGGTCCCAGCGGTATGAACCCCATGAATATGGTCCCGTTGCGCAGTGCCAGTGTGACATCTATCGCATCGGGATTGCCACTGCCACGTGCGAGAGCCGCCAGTATGTTCTCGAGTTGTGGTCTGACAGCTCCGGGCAGGACACCGGCGTTTTCGGCGATTTCGAGGATGCTCTGCCAGTTTCGCGCCTGCACTGCCACGTCGCCGGTTGGAATTCCCGCATCGGAAACGTCAAGCTCCGCGGCAAAGCGGATGAGGAGTTTGCCCCATGCCGCCTCTGCGACCCGCAGATCGATACGGCGCGGCTGCGGGCGCGCCTCTTCTATCGTGCGGCGGTCAAATGGCTTGTCGAAACGGACGGACATGTCCAGCGCCAGATTGTCAAAGGCCAAGGGCCAGTCAGCCGGCAGGCGCAGCGCGCGCCGGGGTACATCGCCGGGCTGAAAGGCCGGAGCGTCTATGTTGAACGCATAAAGCGTATGGTTTTCCGCATCCTGCAGCATTCGCATTTCGATGCCCGCAGCGCCGAGCAGAATTCCCCACGGACCGGATATGGCCCAGGAACCAGATTGCAAAGCCAGTTCGCTGACTTCGGCGGACGTTCCGGCACGTAGCCTCAGTCTGGCCTCGGCCGCTTTCGCGGTCGCCTTGTAACGCGCAATCGGGGTGGATAGCACCAGTTCGTCGGATGGGATGGAGACCGATACGGTTGTCGGTGACCACGCCGGTGCGCTGAACTGCAGCGCGGATGTCGTAAAGGCCACACCTGTTTGCGGGTCCGCGAGCGCCGGGTCGGTCAGAGTTGCGTCAAACGATACCGGAAAGCCGCTGACGCGGGTCTGAGCGACATCGGCCTGCCAGCCTTCCGAACGCCGGTCCGCCAGCCATCCGGACACGCCGTTTTCAATGGCCTGTGCGGCGAAAAACCACCACCCGCTCCAGAGAACGGCAAGAACCACGCCCAACCATACCAATCGCCGCATTTCACCCTCTTCCGTTTTTTGACGAATTGAGGTTTACGCAATGGCGACGAGGAGAACCAGCACTATGACCATGTGGGTATTCGGCTACGGCAGTTTGCTCTGGAACCCGGGATTTGACGTGGCCGAACAGGTCATCGCGACCTTGCCCGGCTATGCGCGGTCGTTTTGCATGCGTTCGATTCATCATCGCGGAACAGAGGAAAACCCCGGGCTCGTTCTCGCGCTCGATGCCGATCCTGCGCACACCTGCGAGGGTGTGGCCCTGGCCGTGAAAAAAGGCAGCGAAGCCGACACGCTGGCCTATCTGCGTGAACGTGAGCTCATATCGTCCGCCTACCTCGAGCGCGAACTCGAGGTAGATCTCAAGGATGGGCGACGCGTCACCGCGGTTGCTTACGTTATCAACCCCGGGCACGTACAATATTGCGGTGGTCTTCCGCTTGAGGAACAGGCGCGGATTATCGCCCGGGCAGTGGGCGGTATGGGTCCGAACACCGAATATCTCTACAACACGGCGCAGCATCTGACGGAAATCGGACTGCACGATCCAGACCTCGAATGGCTTAGTCAGCGGGTTCGGTCACTGACCTCATAATTCCTTGGCGTTTGTTTGCAGTTTCTGTGTAAACTGAGCGCAGAGCAGAACAATAAAGGTCAGGCGCGGGGGCGTATGGCGTTACCGGACCACAAGACAAGACCCGTCTTTTCGCAGCCCGTGCGGCAGATCTCCCTGATGCTGATCGTTCTCGGCCTGTCGGGTTTCGGCAGTTTTCTGGCTTTGCCGCGGGTCTTGCCGGTGTTTCAGGCCAATCCCTATCTGAACGGCTTCATCATCTTCGTTTTCATTATCGGCGTCTTCGCCTGTTTCTATCAGGTTTTCCAGCTGATCGGATCCGTGCGCTGGATCGAGCGGTTTGCCAACGACACACTGGACAGCACCGGCAACGCACCGCAATTGCTCGCGCCGCTGGCAACGCTCCTGCGTCAGCGGGGTGCCCGGATGCAGCTCGGCGCGTCTTCCACGCGGTCGATCCTCGATTCGGTCGCGACCCGTATAGACGAAGCGCGGGAAATCACGCGATATATCGTCAACATGCTGATCTTTCTGGGCCTTCTGGGCACTTTCTACGGGCTGGCCACGACCGTTCCCGCTGTCGTGGACACGATCCGCAGTCTCGCGCCCCAGGACGGGGAGGGCGGCGTCGAGGTCTTCAATCGGCTGATGTCCGGGCTCGAGGCGCAGCTGGGAGGGATGGGTGTCGCATTCGCCTCGTCGCTTCTCGGTCTTGCAGGATCGCTGATCGTCGGCCTGCTGGAGCTTTTCGCCGGTCATGGACAAAACCGTTTCTACCGGGAACTGGAAGAATGGCTGAGCTCGATCACCCGCGTCAGTTTTTCAGGCGGCGAAGATGCGTCGGGCGAGCAGAACCTGATGGCCGGTATCGTGGACCACATGTCGGAGCAGATGGACACACTGCAGCAAATGTTCATGAGCGCCGAAACCGGGCGCGCCGACGTCAGCGAGCGCCTGGAACATCTGGCTGCATCGATCGACAGAATGACCCAGCAAAACAGAGGTGCTTCCGATCCGTCTGTCTCGGCGCTCGAACGCGTGGCGGCCGGGCAGGAACGGCTGATCACCTTGATTGAATCGCAGGGGCAGGGCGAAGGTATTGATGCTGAAAGCCGGATGCGGCTACGGTCTATCGACGTCCAGATGTTGCGGATTCTCGAAGAAATTTCGGCGGGCCGGCAGGAAAGCATGGCTGAGTTGCGGATGGATATCAACAAACTGGCGGAGGCCCTAAAGCCGCGCCGACCCCGCCCGCTTGGTAAGACGCCGCCCGGAGACGGCTGATGGCGCTGACCCGACGCACAGGCACCCGGTTTCAAGCCTCGATCTGGCCGGGGTTCGTCGATGCGATGACCGGTCTTCTGCTGGTGCTGATGTTCGTGTTGACGAT
>JASFFN010000226.1:0-4626 GCA_050124275.1 Roseobacter sp.
GCCGCCGGGCTATGAGGGTGACGTACCCGAGGGCTATTGGGAGCGACCGCCAAACTCCTCGATGATCCGGATCTGGCCGCCAAGCGAGATGAAGTTTCTTTTGGATAGTCCATGCTACGTTGGATTCGCCCTAGCAGGCCCTAATCCGCTGGATGCATAAAAGGTGCATAAATAATTTTTCGCGAAACGCGCTGAAAAAGGGAGATTAGAAAAATCTAACAATTCCAGCGTGGTACCCAAGGCCGGACTCGAACCGGCACGCCCGAAGGCGGGGGATTTTGAATCCCCTGCGTCTACCATTCCGCCACTTGGGCACTCGCCATACGCTTATCCAAGCTTGAGCGCGGCGTCCAGTACAAAGCGTCGTTTCATAGAGACTGGCGCAGTTGCAATCGACGCCATATCCGCTTCCTGCGCTGGCGCAGATGTCTTCAATTTGTTACGCGGCGCGCAGGAGACTTTGGAATCAATTTTCTCTACGGTTCAAGGGAATACTTGCATGGCGGCTGATGCCTCGAACGAAAAAACGATTTCGGACCGGCTCGACCAGTTGGCGGAAAACGCGGCGACAGGCGCGGTGTCGCTCGACTGGATCATGGGACAACTCCATGAACGGGCCTTCGGTCTCTTTCTGCTGGTGCTTGCACTACCCTGTTGCATCCCGTTTCTGTATGGAATCCCGCAGATCGTCTCATTGCCCCTGATGTTCGTGTCCGTGCAGATCCTCCTGGGGCGCCAGACCCCATGGCTGCCCGAGCGGTTGGCCGCCCGGACCGTCTCGGCCGACACGCTTCGAAACCTCGCAGACCGCGCCGCTCCCTGGCTGCGCCGGGTAGAGGCTTTCAGCCGCCCGCGCCAGGCCCACTGGACGCGGGCTCCGCTGGACCGGATCGTCGGACTGGCGCTGGTGGTTTTCAGCGCCTCTATCCTTGTCCCCCTTCCGGGCACGAATACGGTCCCGGGCATCGCCGTCGTTCTCGTCTCGATGGGCCTGTTGCAGCGCGATGGAGTCCTTGTGCTCCTTGGCATGTTGCTCGGTACCGCGTGGATCGCGTCTCTGATCTTTGCCGGCGCGACTCTGATAAGCTTGCTCAAAGGGTGGATGGGCGTATGACCGCTGCCCGTCTGACCGCCCTGGCCGCACTCGGGTCGGCGGCGCTGATGATCGCAGCACTGGCGTTTCAGCACATCGGCGGCATGGCGCCCTGCAAAATGTGCATCTGGCAACGCTATCCCCATGTGGTCGCAATCCTGCTCGGACTGGCCGCGCTGACCTTTCGAAAGAACGTACTCCTTCTCCTTGGGGCCGCCGCCGCCGCGACAACGGCCGCCATCGGATATTATCACGCCGGCGTCGAACAGGGCTGGTGGCAAGGCCCCTCCACCTGCAGCGCCGGGACCATCGACGGCATGAGCGCCGACGCCCTGCTGGACCAGATCATGAGCGCCCCGCTGGTGCGCTGCGACGACATCCCCTGGGAGCTTTTCGGCATCAGTATGGCGGGATGGAACGCGCTCGTGTCCAGCGGTCTCGCGGCGCTCTGGATCATGGCCTATCGCCGCGCCTAGGTGAGCTTGCGAGCGCGCAGCAACAAACTGGTCTCGCTGCCCGCGACACCGTCGAGGCGGCGGACGCGTCCCAGAACATCATCGAATTGCTCCAGCGTATCGGCGCCGATCTCGACGATCACGTCCCAGCGCCCGTTGGTGGAATAGATCTGCCGTATCTCCGGCATAGCGTTGAGCTGGCGCAGGATCCGGTCGGTGCCCCGCCCCTCGATGGCGATCATCATCAGCCCCCTGACGGGGTCGCGCAATTGCGCACTTTTCAACACCACCGAGAACCCGAGGATTTCGCCACTCTCCTGCAGCTTGGCGAGACGCGCGCGCACCGTCGCGGGCGACCACCCCAGGCGCGACGCCAGCTGCGAAGGGACGCCCGGGCATCGTGCCGCAGAACGCCGATGAGCTTTTTATCCATTTCGTCCACAAGTATATCTCAAAACGACAAGTTACAGGTCATTATGTACATTTTGATCGCTTGTAGCAGCCCAAAACGCAATTTACATGAGCGTCAAAGCAGATCCTGAAGCAATGGAGTCACAGGTGGAATCCGAAAACTGCATACTCATTGGCGCCCCTGTGGACAGCGGCAAACGCCGGCGCGGGTGTTTGATGGGGCCTGATGCATACCGAACAGCCGAACTTGCCGAAGCACTGCGCGCACTCGGGCATCGCGTCGAAGACCGGGGGAACGTCGCGCCGTTTTCCTTCACGGACCGCGCGCACGGAAAATTGCACGCAGTCGCGGAAACCATTGCCTGGACAGGGGCTCTTGCCGACGCAACCGAAGCAGCCCTGGACCAAGGGATGCCGATTTTTTTGGGGGGTGACCATGCGCTGTCGCTTGGTACGGTTCTGGGTGCCATGCGTTTTGCTGCCTCCAAGAGCCGTCCGCTGTTTGTCCTCTGGCTCGACGCGCACAGCGACTTTCATACGCCCGAAACCACCGACAGCGGCAATCTGCACGGCACGCCCTTGGGGTATGTCACGGGACGCAAGGGTTTCGAAGGCTTCCCGGAAATCCCCACAGCCCTGCCGGAGGAAAACATCGCGATCATCGGGCTGCGATCCGTGGACGCGGCTGAACGCGCGGCCCTTCAGCAAACGCGGATCACGCGCGTTGACATGCGCGAAATCGACGAAACCGGTATTGCCAGACCCCTCGCCGGTTTTCTGGACCGTGTCGCGGCCGCCGGCGGGATGCTGCACGTATCGCTCGACGTGGATTTCCTGGACCCCAGCGTCGCGCCGGCGGTCGGCACCACCGTGCCCGGTGGCGCGACCATTCGCGAAGGCCATCTGGTCATGGAGATGCTGCACGACAGCGGCCTGATGACGTCGCTCGATCTGGTTGAACTGAACCCGTTTCTGGACGAACGCGGACGCACGGCACGGGTGATGGTCGATCTCGCGGCCTCGGCCATGGGGCGACGCGTGTTCGACCGCCCCACCCGCGCCTATTGACCGGAGATACGCAATGACACAGCCTGGCCCATCCGACAAGGCGCTCGTGCCCTTCGTGTCGGTCGATCACATGATGCACCTGATCCATCACATCGGGATCGAGCAGATGTTGTGCGGTCTTTCCGACTACATCGAAGCCGATTTCAAGCGCTGGGAGCTTTTTGACAAGACGCCCCGCGTGGCCAGCCACTCCAAGGAAGGCGTCATCGAGTTGATGCCGACGTCCGACGGAGAAGTGTACGGCTTCAAATACGTGAATGGACATCCAAAGAATACTGCAGAAGGATTGCAGACCGTGACGGCCTTTGGCCTTCTGGCGGATGTGGGCAGCGGTTATCCGGTGCTCCTGTCGGAAATGACGATGCTCACCGCGATGCGCACGGCGGCGACCTCCGCGCTTGTGGCGAAATATCTGGCCCCGAAGTCCGCCAGAACAATGGCGATGATCGGCAACGGCGCGCAGTCGGAGTTCCAGAGCCTCGCGATGAAGGCCATTTGCGGAATTACCGAGGTCAGGCTTTACGACAATGACGCGGCGGCGACCCGCAAGTGTGTCGACAACCTGCAAGGCTGCGGTCTCAGTGTCATTCCATGTACAAGCGCGGAAGACGCGATCCTCGGCGCGGATATCATCACCACCTGCACGGCGGATAAGCAGTACGCGACGATCCTGAACGACAACATGGTCGGCGCGGGGGTGCACATCAACGCCATCGGCGGCGATTGCCCCGGCAAGACGGAGCTTGCGCCTGCAATCCTGCACCGCTCCGATATTTTTGTCGAATACCCCGAACAGACGCGCATCGAGGGCGAAATACAGCAGCTTGCCACGGATCACCCGGTCACCGAAATGTGGCAGGTGATGACCGGTCAGGCACAGGGCCGCACCTCGGATGACCAGATCACGCTATTCGACTCCGTCGGGTTTGCCATCGAGGACTTCAGCGCCTTGCGTTATGTACGCGATCACATCAGGGGAACCGATTTTTTCCATCCGCTCGACCTGCTTGCCGATCCGGACGATCCGCGCGATCTTTTTGGCATGTTGCAACGGGCGAAACCAATCGAAGACGCGGGCTGAGCGGCGTTTTTTCGCAGAACCTCACATTGCGGTGACGTCGTGGCCGTAAATCCAGTCGAACTGTTTCATCATGAGGCCCGGCGCTATCGCACTGCCGACAGACAGGACTGTATGGGCCGCCCACCGGACTGGCCCTGGCCGCAGGTGATACTTCCAGGCGTTGCCGCTGGCAGCGCCAACGACCTTTGAGGCGCGGGTTTTGCGCAAGGCCTGATACTGCCGCAAGTCCTGCCCGGCCTTGACGACCTGTGCGAGAACCCATGCGTCTTCAAGGGCCAGATTGGCCCCTTGCGCCAGAAACGGCAGGGTCGGATGTGCCGCGTCCCCTAAGAGGACCGCGCTGTCGCGGCTCCAGGTTTCCGCCACGGGGTGCCTGAACAGCCCCCAGAGGCTGACCTCGTCCACTTGTTCCAGAAGCGCTCCGGCGGGACCTCCGAAATCGGCAAAGGCAGCGCGGAGGTTCTTCGGATCGTCGGCGTGATGCCAGCCCTCTTCGGCCCAGAGATCGCGCTCCTGCA
>JASFFN010000227.1:0-4617 GCA_050124275.1 Roseobacter sp.
CACACCGGGTGCGATGACGCCGCCGATGTAGGCGCCGTCCGTGTCCACCACGTCAAAGGTCGTCGCCGTACCGAAATCGACCATGATGAGATCTCCGCCGTAAAGGTCGTATCCCGCCACCGTGTTTACCAGACGGTCCGGCCCGACTTGCGTACCCTCGTCCACCCGCACGTCCACCGGTAAAAGACATTCCGGTTTTCCCACAACGAGAGGGCGCGTGCCGAAGTAACGGTCGGCCAGAACCCGTAGGTTGAACACCACCCGAGGCACTGTCGAGGAGACAATGACATCCGTGATTTTCACATCGATCTTCTGGAGCTGCATCAGGGTGCTGAGCCAGACATAATACTGATCCGCCGTGCGTTGCCACTCCGTCGAGGTGCGCCACGTCGCCAGAAACCGCACTCCATCCCAAATGGAAAAGACCGTGTTCGTATTTCCGCAATCGATCGCCAGCAGCATCTCCGGCCTCCTCACGCTCTAGAAGTAAACGTCGGCTGCGGCAATGGTCACGATACCGCGCGCGCCGCGTAGCACAAGTTGACCATCGGGGTCCACATCCTCGAACGTCCCGGTGATCTCCTCGCGCGCCAGGCGCGCGGTAATCGGCTTCCCGAAGCGAGCAGCATGGGAGAGCCAGCCGGACCGGATCGGCGCAAACCCGAAATCCTGAAATTGCCGCTCAAGTGCTGCATAGTGGCGCGCCAGCACCTGCAAAAAAGCCTCCGGAGTTATCCTGGCTCGGGTTTCCTCGAATACCGAGACAGGCCTGAGCGCATCGTCTTCGACCTCTTCGGGTGCCGGTGCCCGCGCCAGATTGACACCAACACCGATTGCGAGGACACCAGATGGCCCGCCGCTCTCCAGCAATATCCCCGCCACCTTGCCGCCGCCAAGCAGAACGTCATTGGGCCACTTGAGCGAAAAGAGGTCACCCTGCCCTGTCGCCTCGCCGAGTGCACGCAACAGCGCCAGCGACATCACGAACGAGCGCAGCGCTTGTCGCGCGGGAGTTTCATCGACGCGGAGCACAAGTGTCGCCGCGAAATTGCCGTCGGGCATGGACCATACACGTCCGCGCCGACCCCGCGCCGCGGTTTGCCGATGCGCGAGGAGCCAGAACGGCGCAGCGTGATCCTCGGCAAGTCTTCCGGCCTCATCGAGCGTTGATCCGACTTCCGAAAGGATAATGCGACCGTATTCCTGCGGCCAGCCTGTCATCGGTTGGCCGAAGCGGCAGAACAGGGACCGGAAGTGAGTTCGCCGCCGTAATCAGAACCCTCAGTTGACAAGCGTCGCCGCTGCTGCAGACGCAGCCGCCTCCACACCGAACATGTTCGCGATGCCGAAAACCATGATGGCTGCCGACGCGGCCAGAAACCCCCACAGGATGTTGGAGCCGCCCGCGTCGATGCCTTCCTCGCGGTCGTCGCCGAAGTACATGAAAAAGACGATACGCAGGTAGTAGAACGCACCGATCACCGAAGCGATGACGCCGGCGACAGCCAGCCAGGCCAGACCAGCCTCATAGGCGGCCCGCAGCACGTAGAACTTGCCGAAGAACCCCAGCATGGGCGGCACGCCGGCCAGCGAGAACAGCAGCACGAGCATCGCGAGCGCCTTGCCGGGCTCCTTTTTCGAGTACATGTTGAGCGCGCGAATTTCGGTGACCGGTTGCCCGTCCCTCTCCATCATCAGGATGAATGCAAAGGTGCCCACATTCATCGTCACGTAAATCGCCATGTAGATCAGCATCGCCTGAACGCCAAGCACAGTGCCCGCGGCCAGCCCCATCAGGGCGTATCCCATATGCGCGATCGACGAATACGCCATCAGGCGCTTGATGTTGGACTGGCCGATCGCCGCGACGGCTCCGAGGAACATGGAGGCGAGCGACAAAAGCGCGATAATCTGGCTCCAGTCGCTGACCGCATTGCCGAAAGCGTCGTGCAGAACGCGGGCGAACAGGCCCATCGCGGCCATTTTGGGCGCCGTCGCGAAAAAGGCCGTGACGGGCGTTGGCGCACCTTCGTAGACATCCGGCGTCCACATGTGAAAGGGCACCGCCGAGACTTTGAACGCCATGCCCGAGATCAGGAACACGAGGCCGAAGAGCAGACCGAGAGAGACCTCGCCATGCTGCGCGGTCTCGATGATCCCGGAAAAGAGCGTGGTGCCCGCGTAGCCGTAGACCAGCGACGCGCCATAGAGCAGCAGCCCGGATGACAGCGCGCCAAGGACGAAGTACTTCAGCCCCGCCTCGGTCGATTTCACACTGTCACGGCGCAGCGAGGCCACAACGTAGAGCGCCAGCGATTGCAGCTCCAACCCCATATAGAGGGTCATCAGATCAGCGGCCGAGACCATCACCATCATGCCGACAGCGGACAGGGCCACCAGAAGCGGATACTCGAACCGCAGCAGGTCGTGCTGCTTCATGTAGCCTTCCGACATCACGAGCACGGCGCCGGCGGACAAAAGGATCGTCACCTTGGCAAAGCGTGCGAAGGCATCCTCGACCAGCAGGCCGCCAAAGGCGACATTCGTCCCCTCCCCGTGCACGGCGATCCATGCGCCCAGCGTGATCATCAGGCCGGCCGTCAGCCAGACCAGCAGAGACGCCATCTCGTCCTTGGTCGTGTAGACCGCCACCAGCAGCATCACCATCGCGTAAACCGCGAGCAGGATTTCCGGCACGATAAGGGTCAGGTCAGCGTATATCATCCTATCTGTCCTTTAGTTCGATGCCAGTTGGCTAGCAGCTTCGGCGGCCGCCAGCGCGGTTTCGTAATTCGTAACCAGCGCCGCGACGGACGGCCCGATGATGTCCAGCACCAAAGCCGGGTAGACGCCCAGCAACAGTGTCATCGCCACCAGCGGCGCAAAGATCCAGCGTTCACGGGTCGTCATGTCAGACATGGATTTCAGGCTTTCCTTGATGAGATCGCCCAGTACGACCCGTCGGTAGAGCCAGAGCGCATAGGCGGCGGAGAAGATCACGCCGGTCGTTGCGACCACGGCAACCCATGTATTGACCTGAAAGACGGCAAGCAGGGTAAGGAATTCCCCGACAAAACCCGAAGTGCCGGGCAGCCCGACATTGGCCATGGTGAACAGCATGAAGACCAGCGCGTAGGCCGGCATCCGGTTTACCAGCCCGCCATAGGCATCGATCTCGCGCGTGTGCATCCGGTCATAGATCACGCCCACGCAGAGAAACAGCGCGCCGGAGATGAACCCGTGGCTTAACATCTGAAAGATTGCGCCATCGACGCCCTGCTGATTGGCCGCGAAGATGCCCATGGTGACAAAGCCCATGTGCGCCACCGAAGAGTAGGCAATGAGCTTTTTCATGTCTTCCTGAACCAGAGCCACGAGCGATGTGTAAACAATGGCGATCGCGGACAACCAGAGCACCAGAGGTGTCAACACCTCCGAACCGACAGGAAACATGGGCAGCGAAAAGCGAATGAACCCGTAGCCGCCCATCTTCAGCAGGATCGCCGCAAGCACGACCGAACCCGCCGTGGGCGCCTGCACGTGGGCATCCGGCAGCCACGTATGAACGGGCCACATCGGCATCTTGACGGCAAAGCTCGCAAAGAAGGCCAGAAAAAGCAGTGTCTGCAATCCGCCGACAATGTGTATGCCCAGAACCGAGAAATCCGCGAAAGCAAACTCATGCCGCAGCAACTGCTCGATATCTGTGGTGCCGGCATCGGCGAACATGCCGACCATCGCCACCAGCATCAGCACCGAGCCGAGGAAGGTGTAGAGGAAAAACTTGAAGCTCGCGTAGATCCGGTTCGCCCCGCCCCAGATACCGATGATGAGGAACATCGGGATCAGACCTGCCTCGAAAAAGAGGTAGAAGAGCACCAGATCCAGCGCCATGAAGACGCCGAGCATCAGCGTCTCAAGCAGCAGGAAGGCGATCATGTATTCTTTGACGCGCAGGGTGACATCCCATGAGGCCGCGATGACCAGCGGCATCATGAAAGTGGTCAGCATGACGAAAAGAACGGAAATGCCGTCAACGCCCATCTTGTACTGCAGGCCCAGCAGCCACGCCCGTTCCTCCACGAACTGAAAGCCTGTATCCTGCGGGTCGAACTCCACCAGAATGAAAAGCGACACCAGGAACGTGGCGCTGGTCGCGAACATCGCCACCCATCTGGCGTTCCGGTTCGCCGCCTCGTCATCGCCGCGCAGGAATACGGCGAGGATCAGCGCCGCAAGAGCCGGAATGAAGGTGACGATGGAGAGAAGGTTGTCCATCAGTTCGCTCCTCCCGACAACGTCATCCATGTCACGAGCACCGCGATGCCGATCACCATGGCGAAGGCGTAGGTGAAGATGTAGCCGGACTGCGCGCGGCCTGCGAGACGGGTGAAGAACGGAATGATCCCCATCGCCACGCCGTTGAGGCTGCCGTCGATGACGTCGCCGTCTCCGCGCTTCCAGAAGAAGCTGCCAATCCACTTGGCGGGGGTAACAAAAATCACATCGTAAAGTTCGTCGAAGTACCACTTGTTCTTGAGGAACAGGTACAGCGGTCTCTGGTTCTCGGCCAGCCGCTTGGGCATCTCAGGGTTCACGATGTAGAACCAGTAGGCT
>JASFFN010000228.1:0-4606 GCA_050124275.1 Roseobacter sp.
GCAAGGCTTTTGTCGGGGTTTGACGGCATCGCATCAATCTCAGCTTTGATACTCACCAGTTCTTCTTCGCAACTGGCCGCAAAAGCAGGACCCGTAAGTGCAATGATTGCCAAAACAGGAGCAACAGCCCGAATATTCCCAAAAAGCTTTTGAATTGTTGTCATTCCGACTCTCCTTCGTTCAACGCTTGTGCGATCTTAGCACCCAGACGCGTCAACAATACAAAAAATCTTTCACTCTGCGCCGCGCTCACAGCAAAGTGTCCCCTCTGCCGGAAGCACCGCATCGGATCGCACTGGTTGAATGCCCCGGCCTGCAGCAAGCCGCAGTCTCGCCAGGAAACATCAATGCCGGCCGCAACAAAAAAAGGCTCCGCCGGATGTCACCGCGGAGCCCGTTTTTCTGGCGTCGATGAAAAAGGCCTCAGCCCTTCTCCTCAACGATCTCGACCATGTGAGGGATGGAATTTATCATGCCGCGGACGGAAGGTGTATCCTCCAGTTCACGTGTTTTGTGCATCTTGTTCAGACCCAGCCCGATCAAGGTCGCGCGCTGCTTGGCGGGACGGCGGATCGGAGAGCCGATTTGCTTGATGACGATTGTCTTGGCCATGGGTTACGCCTCCTCAGCCACTTGAGCGGATGACTCCACGTTGTCTTCGCGCTTGGGCAGAATATCAGCCACTTTCTTGCCACGCCGCTGCGCGACCGACCGTGGGCTGGCCTCTTTCTTCAGTCCATCCATCGTGGCGCGGATCATGTTGTAGGGGTTCTGCGACCCGATCGACTTGGACACCACGTCCTTGACACCCAGCATTTCGAACACCGCACGCATCGGACCACCAGCGATGATACCGGTACCTTCAGGGGCCGTCCGCATCACCACTTTGCCCGCGCCCCAGCGACCGTTCATGTCATGGTGCAATGTCCGGCCTTCGCGGAGAGGCACACGGATCATCTGGCGCTTGGCTTGCTCGGTTGCCTTGCGGATCGCCTCGGGCACCTCTTTTGCCTTGCCTTTGCCAAAGCCGACGCGGCCCTTCTGGTCGCCAACGACGACGAGCGCGGCAAACCCGAAGCGCTTACCACCCTTGACGGTTTTCGAGACGCGGTTGATTGCGACCAGACGGTCTGCAAACTCCGGTGCGTCCTCGCGTTCGCGGCGCGGGCCGCGACGGTTTTCACGTTCTGCCATGAGAACTTCCTTTTTCTGGTGGGCCCGATCTCCTGAGGTGGCGCCCGGTTGTGTCAATCCCAGTGAGCAACAGGCTCCCGGATCATCGAGGCGGCCCGAAGGCCGCCTGCACGCATTATATTTTCAAGCCGCCTTCGCGCGCCGCATCTGCGACAGCCTTGACCTTGCCGTGGAACAGGAAACCGCCACGGTCGAAGTAGGCTTCTTCTACACCGGCCTTTTTTGCACGCTCGGCGATCGCAGCACCCACTTTTGTGGCCGCCTCGATGTTGTTCTTGCCCACAACACCCAGTTCCTTTTCGAGCGTCGAGGCAGATGCAACGGTCTTGCCCGCCACATCGTCGATCAGCTGAACGGAAATGTTCTTGTTGCTGCGGTGCACGGACAGGCGCATACGGCCCGCATTCGTGCGGCGAAGCTTGTTCCGAACGCGCAGGCGGCGTTTGATGAACAGTTGTCTTTTGCTGTTTGCCATCTTGTGCGTTCCTTACTTCTTCTTGCCTTCCTTGCGGAAGATGAACTCACCCTTGTAGCGGATGCCCTTGCCTTTGTAGGGCTCGGGTTTGCGCCACTGGCGGATGTTCGCGGCAACCTGACCAACAAGCTGTTCGTCGATGCCTTCCACAACGATTTCGGTTTGCTTCGGCGCGGACACGGTCACGCCCTCGGGCGCCACGTAATCCACGTCATGGCTGAGACCGAGGTTCAGCTTGAGCGTATTGCCCTGCATCTGGGCGCGATACCCGACACCCTGAATCTCCAGTTCCTTCTTGAAGCCTTCGGTCACGCCCGTCACGCAATTCTGCACCTGCGTGCGGGACATGCCCCACTGCTGGAGGGCGCGCTTGGATTTGCCGCGCGGCGTGATGGTCACCACGTTGTCTTCAACCGCCAGCGTCACGTCGTCCGTTGCATTGAACGAACGCGTGCCTTTCGGTCCCTTGACCTCGAGCGTCTGACCCGACACCGTCGCCGTGACGCCGGAGGGCAGCTCAACCGGTCTTTTACCAATACGAGACATCATTCCCTCCTTAGAAGACAGTGCAGAGCACTTCGCCGCCAACGTTGGCGTTGCGCGCTGCCTGGTCCGACATCACACCCTTGGGGGTGGAGACAATCGACACGCCGAGCCCCTGACGGACAACGGGAATGTCATTGACGCCCATGTAGACGCGGCGTCCGGGCTTGGAGACCCGCTTGAGCTCGCGAATGACGGGTTCGCCTTCGTAATACTTGAGACTGATTTCAAGGGCCGGGTGGCCGTTTGCGTCAGTGGTTTTCTCATAGCCGCGAATGTAGCCTTCGTCCGCCAGCACATCCAGAACCCACGCACGCAGCTTCGACGCCGGTGTCGTGACGGTGGATTTGCCGCGCATCTGAGAGTTCCGGATACGGGTGAGCATATCAGCGATAGGATCGTTCATCTCATGCCCTCCTTACCAGCTCGACTTGACCATGCCGGGGATCTGGCCCTGAGAGCCGAGATCACGCAGCGCGATACGAGAGATTTTCAGTTTACGGTAATAGGCGTGCGGACGGCCGGTCAGCTGGCAGCGGTTGTGCAGACGCACGGCGCTGGAGTTGCGCGGCAGTTTCGCCAGCTTCAGGGAGGCGCGGAAGCGCTCTTCCATCGGCTTTTCCTGATCGTTGATGATCGCCTTCAGCTCCGCGCGTTTCGCGGCGTATTTGGCGACGAGCTGTTCACGCTTCTTTTCGCGTTGAACCATTGATTTCTTAGCCATATCTCAAATCCTCCCGATCAGCTGTTGAAAGGCATGTTGAAGGCTTTCAACAGGCTCTTTGCTTCAGCGTCGGTTTTCGCCGTGGTGGCGATCACGATATCCATTCCCCAGTTCTCGTCGATCTTGTCGAAGTTGATCTCCGGGAAAACGAGGTGCTCCTTGATGCCCATGGCGTAGTTGCCGCGGCCGTCGAAAGACTTGCCGGACACACCGCGGAAGTCGCGGATGCGGGGCATTGCGATCGTGATGAGACGGTCAAGGAACTCATACATGCGATCGCCGCGCAGGGTCACCTTTGCGCCCAGCGGCATGTCCTCGCGCACCCGGAAGCCCGCGATGGACTTCTTGGCCGTCGTGGTCAGCGCCTTCTGGCCCGCGATCAGCGTCAGGTCCTCTTGCGCGGACTTCGCTTTCTTGCTGTCGCGCACCGCTTCCGCGCCGCAACCGATGTTGAGAACGATTTTCTCAAGACGCGGGATCTGCATATCGTTCTTGTAGCCGAACTCCTGCTTCAGCGCCGGTCGGATGTTTTCCTTGTAGGCAGCCTTCAGGCGGGGTGTGTAGTTTGCGGAATCAAGCATCGATCACGTCCCCTGTCGTCTTGGCAAAGCGCACTTTCTTGTCGCCGTCCATTTTGAAACCGACCCGCGTGGGTTTGCCGTTGGAATCCACATACGCGAGATTGCTCAGATCGATCGGCATCGCCTTGGGCAGGCGGCCGCCCTGGGTCGTCTGGCTCTGGCGCGTGCTGCGGATGGCGATGTTGATGCCGTCCACGATCGCCTTGCCGGCTTTGGGATCGACAGACGTGATGTTGCCCGTCTTGCCCTTGTCCTTGCCGGCCAGCACGATGACCTTGTCACCTTTTTTCAGTTTGGCAGCCATGATTACAGCACCTCCGGCGCGAGCGAGATGATTTTCATGAAGTTCTTCGCGCGCAACTCGCGAACGACCGGGCCGAAAATCCGGGTGCCGATCGGTTCGTTGTTGTTGTTGAGGATGACGGCGGCGTTGCGATCGAAACGGATCGCCGTGCCGTCTTCGCGGCGCACTTCCTTGGCGGTGCGCACAACGACGGCCTTGCGGACATCGCCCTTTTTCACGCGACCGCGCGGGATGGCTTCCTTGACCGACACGACGATGATGTCGCCCACGGACGCATATTTGCGCTTGGAACCACCCAGAACCTTGATGCACTGAACACGGCGCGCGCCGCTGTTGTCAGCAACATCCAGGTTTGTCTGCATCTGGATCATTTTGGTTTCTCCCGACCTTTGGGGGGCCGATGCGTGGCCGTATCCCCAGGGTTTCGATTAAGCGAGGAGTGCCTTAGGCCTCTGCGGCTTCGAGCACTTCCCAGCGTTTGGTCTTTGACTTCGGCGCACATTCCACGATGCGGACGGTATCGCCCACCTTGAACGTGTTGTTCTCATCGTGCGCCCGGTATTTCTTGGACTTACGGATGGTCTTTTTCAGAACCGGATGCGTAAAGCGGCGCTCGACGTTCACGGTGACTGTCTGTGCATTCGCGTCGGAGGTCACGACGCCTTGCAGGATACGCTTGGGCATATGTGCTCTCCTTACTCGGACGCGGCAGCGGCTGCTGCTTTCTGGTTCAGTACGGTCTTCACGCGCGCGGCGTTACGGCGCGCCGTGCGCAGCTGCGCGGG
>JASFFN010000229.1:0-4598 GCA_050124275.1 Roseobacter sp.
ACGGTCGATACGCGCGTAAACGATGTCCTTTGCGTCGAATTCGAAATCCAGCCACGAGCCGCGGTAGGGAATGATGCGGCAGGCAAAGAGCAGTTTGCCGGACGAATGCGTCTTGCCCTTGTCGTGATCAAAGAACACGCCGGGCGAGCGGTGCATCTGCGAAACGATGACGCGTTCCGTGCCATTTACGACAAAGGTCCCGTTGGGAGTCATCAAGGGCATGTCGCCCATGAAAACATCCTGCTCCTTGATGTCCTTGACAGATTTCGCGCCGGTATCCTCGTCCACATCGAACACGATCAGACGCAGCGTGACCTTGAGCGGCGCGCTGTAGGTCATATCGCGCTGCTGACACTCCTCGACATCGTATTTCGGTTTCTCCAGCTCGTATTTCACGTACTCGAGCACGGAGGTTTCATTAAAATCGCGGATGGGAAAGACGGATTGAAACACGCCTGCAATCCCCTCACCGTCCGTGGGGGTCTCCGCGTCGCCGGAGTTCAGGAACAGATCATAGGAGGATTTCTGCACCTCGATGAGGTTCGGCATCTCCAGAACTTCACGGATTTTGCCATAATATTTACGAAGACGTTTCTGGCCAAGGTACGTTTGCGCCATGTCAGGTGTCACCTTTCAGAGTTCTCACCGGTCGAGGATGCCGTCGGGCCCCGGCACCTCGCCCATACGAGACGATACGTTTCGGTCTATTCCCGGGCACCGTCCCACCGGCGCCCTCCCGACCATTGAACCGCATCTTGGAAAAGGCCTCGGACTTCAAGGCCCTTTCCAAGACAGGTTAAGCCGGACCCGGATTTCCGGATCCAGCTCGGAATTTTCGTCGAAGGCCGTTCCGTCCGGCCTTCGAAGCGAACAGCTTAGGCCAGCTCGACCTCGGCTCCAGCTGCTTCCAGCTTGCCCTTGATCTCTTCGGCCTCTGCTTTGTCGACGCCTTCCTTGATCTTGCCGCCGGCTTCAACGAGGTCTTTTGCCTCTTTCAGGCCAAGGCCCGTGATGCCACGGACTTCCTTGATGACGTTGATTTTCGATGCACCTGCGTTTTTCAGGACAACGTCAAACTCGGATTTTTCCTCTTCGGCCGCTCCGGCGTCGCCGGCTGCGGGACCAGCCATCATCACAGCGCCACCAGCGGCGGGCTCGATTCCGTACTCGTCTTTCAGGATTGTTTTCAGTTCTTGTGCTTCAAGCAGGGTCAGACCAACGATCTCTTCTGCCAGTTTTTTCAGATCAGCCATGTTCAGCTCTTTCCGTTAACGATATGTGTGTTCCAACGTCCAGTTTTCAACCAGACGCCGATATGACGATTGCTTATGCGGCCGCCTTGTCCTCGATCGAGGACAGGATGGATGCGATATTGCTTGCAGGTGCGCCAATCGCGCCGGCAATGTTCGAAGCAGGTGCGCCGATGCAGCCCGCGATGGAAGCGATGAGCTCCTCGCGCGACGGCATTTTCGACACGGCTTCGACACCGGAGGCGTCCAACGCGTTCTCACCCATGGCACCGCCGAGAATGATGAACTTGTCATTCCCCTTGGCAAATTCCTGGGCCACCTTGGCCGCAGCCACGGGATCCTCGGAATAGGTCAGAACGGTCATACCCGTCATGAGGTCAGCAATGCTTGCGCATGGCTTGCCCTCGAGGGCGATTTTGGCGAGCCTGTTCTTGGCAACACGCACCGACCCGCCCGCTTCGCGTGCCTTGGCGCGCAGGTCCTGCATTTCAGCAACTGTCAGACCGGCGTAGTGGCTGACCACGACGACGCCAGAGCTTTCAAAGATCTGGCCGAGTTCGTCGACCAGCTGTTCTTTTTGTGCTCTATCCACAGTTTCACTCCAATTTTGGGCAGGTTTCCCTACCCGGCTCAGTTTAGAGGCACGGTCTTGTGCGCCTCGTTTCGGGTCCAATTCAGGGTCCCGAGACCAAAACCGCCCGAAGGCTGGCATTTTCTCGTTTCCCATCTCAGGAAGGAATTATACGGGGCGGACCCCGAACCCTCCGTCTCGGACAGAAGCAAGGCCGATCTTCCGGCCTTGCCTATCGGGCGGGGCAACCCGCCAGATCTGGTTACTCGGTTACGGCGTTATCCACCGAAACGGAGACGCCGGGGCTCATGGTCGAACTCAGCGCAATTTTCTTCATGTAGGTACCTTTGGCACCGGTCGGCTTCGCCTTCGAAACCGCGCTCACGAACGCGCGGATATTCTCGACCAGCTTACCCTCGTCAAATGACAGTTTCCCGACGCCGGCATGCACGACGCCGCCTTTTTCCGCCTTGAACTGGACCTCGCCGCCCTTGGCGGCTTTCACCGCGGCTTCGATGTCCATCGTAACGGTGCCCACTTTCGGGTTCGGCATCAGGTTCCTCGGACCGAGCACCTTTCCAAGTCGACCAACGATCGGCATCATGTCGGGCGTTGCAATGCAGCGGTCAAAATCGATCTTGCCGCCCTGCACGGTTTCCATCAGGTCCTCGGCGCCAACGATATCCGCGCCCGCCTTCTCTGCCTCTTCGGCTTTCGGGCCGCGCGCGAACACGGCAACGCGGACTGTTTTTCCGGTGCCGTTCGGCAAACCGACAACGCCGCGTACCATCTGGTCCGCATGCCGCGGATCAACGCCGAGATTGACGGCGATTTCCATCGTTTCGTCAAATTTGACGTTGGAGTTCGCCTTTATCAGCGCCACGGCTTCTTCAACGGTGACATTCTCCTTGCCGGAGAAGGCTTCGCGCGCCGCACGGGTTCTTTTTCCTAGCTTCGCCATATTACTTCACCTCGATGCCCATGGACCGGGCAGAGCCCAGGATGATCTGCATGGCCGCCTCTACCGAATTGGCATTGAGATCCTTCATTTTCGCTTCGGCGATTTCACGCACTTGCTTGGAGGTCACGGTGCCTACCGTTTCACGGCTGGGCATCTTGGCGCCGGATTTCACCTTGGCGGCCTTCTTCAGGTAATAAGACGCAGGCGGCGTCTTGATATCCATGGTGAAGGACTTGTCCTGATAATAGGTGATCACGGTCGGGCACGGCGCACCCGGTTCCATATCCGCTGTCTTGGCGTTGAACGCCTTGCAGAATTCCATGATGTTGATGCCGCGCTGACCCAATGCGGGCCCCACCGGCGGTGAGGGGTTCGCTTGCCCGGCGGGCACCTGCAGCTTCATGCTGCCCACGAGTTTCTTGGCCATTGGCCGTCTCCTTTTCCAACCCTGAAAGCAGCGCGCTGTCTCAGGTTCATGTTGCCGTGGTCCGGTCCGGATGCCGCGGCACCCTCGCCTCCCACGCCGTGATCACGTCAGGTCTGTTTGCTGACCTGCGTGTACTCCAGTTCGACCGGCGTCTCCCGGCCAAAGATCGAAACCGACACCTTCAGGCGCTGGTTTTCGTCGTCCACCTCTTCGATCATGCCGTCGAAATCCTCGAACGGTCCGTCGGCCACCTTGACCTTTTCACCCACTTCAAAGTGGATCAGGGTGCGCGGTGCCTCTTCACCTTCCTGAACGCGGTTCAGGATTGCATTGACCTCGGCATCCCGCATCGGCATCGGCCGACCCTGAGGCCCGAGAAAGCCGGTGACCCGGTTGATCGAATTCACAAGATGATAGCCCTTGTCGGACATCTCCATGTGCACCAGCACATAGCCCGGCATAAAGCGGCGCTCCGTCGTCACTTTCTTGCCGCGCCGAACCTCGATGACTTCCTCGGTCGGTACCAGCACCTCGTCGATCTGATCCTCGAGGCCCTGTTCGGCAACGGACGTGCGGATTTGCTCTGCGATCTTCTTCTCGAAGTTCGACAGGACGCTGACCGAATACCAACGCTTTGCCATCTGAACCCTGTTCCTTACGTGCTCTCGACGCCGAGCGCCTCAAAATTGCAATTCATTCAAGCACTTGGCTTGAAGTCCTGAAACAAAAAGCGGCGTGCAACACGAATCGCCGCACGCCCTATTTCAGGTCAGGCTTGCGGCATACTCCGCAAGACCCAAGGTTTCAAGGGGTTTGCGCGGTTTTTTACGCTGCGATGCGACACATCAACCGAACATCGACAGAACGGCCTGCAGGCCTCCGCGTATGATGATATCGACCACGGCGAAAAAAACGGCTGTCAACGCTGCCATGATAAAAACCATGACGGTGGTGAGCATCACCTCTCTGCGGGTCGGCCATACCACCTTGGCGACTTCGGCGCGGACCTGCTGGATGAACTGGAGGGGATTTGTCGTGGCCATGGCGCACCCTTTCGTTTCGCTGAGCGCGATGTAACGAGCCGTGCTCCGGAATTCAAGCCACCATTGCGCTCGCAGGCTTTATCACACGAGCGAATCGTCGTGGAGACGGCCGAGCCGCTCCGCCAGAGCTGCATCGTGCCGCGCGTCCGCAGCCATCATTTGGCGCAGGTCGGGGGGACGCAGTTGATCTGCCAGACCGGACGGCAACTCGAGCAATACGCGGTCCCATCTCCGCCCGATAACGAATGCACGCAACTTGATCCTGCGTGCCATCTCCGGCCAGCGGGTTTGCATCCAGCGGTAGATAGAAATCACCTTGCGCCAGAATGCATCTCCTCCGACGGAG
>JASFFN010000230.1:0-4582 GCA_050124275.1 Roseobacter sp.
GCGGTCTATTTCGAAGCCGCGGCGGTGATCGTGGTGTTGATCCTCGTGGGGCGCTGGATGGAAGCGCGCGCGAAAGGCAAGACCGGCGCCGCCATCGGCGCGCTCGTCCGACTGCAGCCCAAATCGGCGCAGGTCTTGCGGGACGGCAAGCAGGTAGAAGTGGCGGTCGCAAAGCTCGTCTCGGGCGACATCGTCCTGCTGCGGCCCGGAGAGCGCGTACCCGTCGACGGCGAAGTCGTGGAAGGGCAAAGCGCCGTCGACGAAAGCATGGTGACCGGTGAACCCATGCCGGTGGGCAAACAACCCGGAGACAGCGTCACCGGCGGCACGGTCAACGGAAACGGCAGCCTTACCATCCGCGCCACGCGGGTCGGAAAAGACACTATCCTTGCCGGGATCGTGCGGATGGTCCGCGACGCGCAGGGCGCGAAACTGCCCATACAGGCCGTGGTGGATCGCATTACTTTGTGGTTCGTGCCGGCCATTCTCGTGATCGCCTTTATGACCGTGCTGATCTGGCTGCTTTTTGGCCCGCAGCCGGTGATTCCCTATGCGCTGGTCGCGGGCGTCTCGGTTCTGATTATCGCCTGTCCCTGCGCGATGGGATTGGCGACGCCAACCTCCATCATGGTCGCCACAGGCCGCGCAGCCGAGCTGGGCGTTTTGTTTCGCAAGGGGGATGCCTTGCAGTCGCTGGCGGAAGCGGATGTGATCGCCTTTGACAAAACCGGCACGTTGACTGTCGGAAAAGCGATGTTGAGCGGTTTCATCGTGGCCGAGGACTTTGACCGTGCAGACGTCATGACACTCGTCGCCTCTGTGGAGGCCCGGTCCGAACACCCGGTCGCGCAGGCGATCGTGACAGCGGCCCAGCGCGATGGGGTCACGTTGGAAAAGGCCCGGAACATCTGGGTGAAAAGCGGTCTGGGGATCGGGGCCGACGTCTCGGGCAGACAGGTGCTGATCGGCGCTGACCGTTTGATGGACGACGCGCAGGTGGACGTGAGCATCTTCGATGCCGCCAGCCGTGAGGCCGCGTCCAAAGGGGAAACGGTATTCTTTGCGGCCATTGATGGCAAAGCCGCAGCGATGTTGGCGGTCAGTGACCAGATCAAGGAAAACGCGGCACTGGTCGTCCGCGCCCTGCACGCACGCGGATTGTCCACCGCGATGATCACGGGCGACAAGGAAGAGACCGCGCAGGCCATCGCACAGGCGATCGGAATTGATGTCGTGGTTGCCGGCGTCATGCCGGGCGGCAAGGTCGATGTCCTTCAACGGATGCAGCTCGAGGGCAAGAAGGTCGCCTTTGTCGGGGACGGTATCAACGACGGGCCCGCGCTGGCGGCAGCCGATGTCGGCATCGCCATCGGAACCGGGACGGACGTCGCGATCCAGTCGGCCGAAGTGGTGCTGATGTCCGGAGACCTGAAAGGCGTCGAGACAGCCTATCAGGTGTCAACGCAGGCGATGCGGAATATCAGGCAGAACCTGTTCTGGGCCTTCGGTTACAACACGGCGCTGGTTCCCGTGGCCGCCGGAGTGCTTTTCGCGCCTCTCGGCATTCTGCTTTCGCCGGTGCTCGCGGCGGGCGCCATGGCGCTGTCCAGTGTTTTTGTCCTGACGAATGCGCTGCGTCTCAGAGGCATGAAGGCCCCCGGATGAATTTCGGACCTCCGTGGCTTAAACGGCATTGGACAAGTCGTTCAGCGTTTCATGTATTTTGTCCGACCCGATCATGGCCCGGCGCACCAGACGGTCGAACTGATGTGCAAAGTCGCGCACCTGATCCGGGCTGCTTACGACGAGATATGCATCGCCGATGTAGAGAGCGACGCGCTGGTTTCCGAAAACGGTGAACGGGGCGGAGAAGGTCTTTGTGCCGTCATAGACGTGTAGTCGCAGAGCAGGGTAATAGGCTTGGCAGATTCTTGCCATGTGCTGAAGCTGTTGTTTGCTTTGCGCGCGGGAGATATCACGCCACAGGCCTGTCCGTGCCGACAAATCCTGCAGGGTCTGGAGCGGCATGGCAATTTCCACATCCATGTCGTGCAGTGAAATGTGCTTCAGGACATTTTCGACGCCGCCGCCACGCGGATCTTCCAAGGTGCCATCAGTATTCGCATCGGGAACAAGGCTGACGATATCGGGCAGGGTGGAGGGCACCGTGCGCAGCTTGAATCCGATGGCTTCGTTGCACCATTGATCCAGCGGGGTCGAACCATCGGCCTGAATTTCCTTTTCGATCTGTACGCTCCTGGCAACTTCCTGTCGGCCTTCCGGGGCGTTTTCCAGACAAAGAAGCCAATCTGCCGAAACACCGGTGACCGAGGCGATCCGGTGAAGCGTTTCGGCGCGTGGCATCCGGTCGGTCTCCGGATTCAGAAACTGGCTGAGGGCGGAACGGTCTATACCGACGGCGCGCATGAAATGGCCACGCCCTTCGGTGTGAGAACCGACAACGTCGCGCAGGCGCTTCTTAAATTCGCGGGCGAGATCCCGTTTATCCATGCTCGCCATGATACGCATTTGTTGTGAAAACACAGCAAAATTTTGTAAACGTCACATAAGTAACGCTTAATGTGCGAATTCACGTTCTTGTAAATACCCCGGCGTGGCCGGACAATATTTCGTCGCTGGCAGGTTCCGGCGAAGTCACCACCGGAGCAGAGCTTGTCCACCACGGATCTTGCGGGTCGCTTGCCCATTCAATGGCCGACGCTTCTGATCTTCAGTTTCTGTTATATCGGATTTTTTGCCGCGACCGTTCATGCGCAGTCTCTTGGCTTCGTTCCGGCCATCATTCTCCTCACTTTGTCGCTTACGCTGTATTCGTCTTTCCAGCACGAAGTGCTGCACGGGCACCCGTTTCAAAGCAACCGCGTCAACCAGATGCTGGTGTTCCCCGCCTTGGGGCTGCTGATCCCTTATCTGCGCTTTCGCGACACCCATCTGGCGCATCACCATGATCCCTCCCTGACCGATCCCTACGATGATCCCGAGACCAATTTTATCGATCCTGCAGTTTGGGAAAGCTGGCCATACTCGCGGCGACGGCTCTACCAGTGGAACAACACGCTTCTCGGGCGCATTATTCTGGGACCTGCAATCAGTCTGGCAACATTTTACAGGCAGGATCTTCGTAGGATGCTGGCGGGCAACCGTGCCGTCATCAACGCCTACCTCTTTCATCTGGCCGGAGTGGTGCCCGTCATATGTTGGTTGGCATGGATGGGTGAGATGCCTTTCGCACAATACGTGCTGGCGGTTTATCTCAGTCTTTCAGTTCTGAAGATCCGTACCTTTCTGGAGCACCGCGCCCATGAAAAAGCCCGCTGCAGAAGCGTGATCATCGAAGATCGCGGAATATTGTCATTGCTGTTTCTCAAGAACAATCTGCATGCCGTGCATCACGCATATCCGACAGTGCCGTGGTATCATCTGCAAGCTTTTTATCAGGCGCGACGCGACGAATTCCTGACCCGAAACGGCGGATATGTTTACCGGTCTTACAGGCAAATCATCGCTTTGTTCCTGCTCAGAGCGAAAGATCCCGTGGCGCACAGTCTGTGGCAGGCGCCCCGGGCGGAGCGGGCAGAACAGGATTCCACTGAAAAATCCGCCACCATCTGAATGCGCACCCCTTGCCACATGCAGAGGCATCCGTTTTGGTGTAAGGTGGCGGCACAGGAGGCTCTGTCATGAAAGATACCAGCGACTCACCCGTATTGCTCGACACGGCAGACGGCATTGCCACGGTTACACTGAACAGACCGGGCTCGATGAACGCCCTGTCCGAAGACATGCTCGATGCGTTGCAGCAAACCTGGGACGCGCTTGCAGCGGACCGCAGCGTCAAGGCTGTCATTCTGCGCGGCGCGGGCAACCACTTTTGCGCCGGGCACAATCTCAAGGAAATGACCGCGCGCCGCAGTGATCCGGATGGCGGCAAGCAGTACTTCAATGAGCTGTTTGAAACCTGTTCGAGGATGATGCTGTCGATCGTGAAGCTGCCGCAACCCGTCATCGCCGAGGTTCAGGGCATTGCCACCGCGGCCGGCTGTCAGCTGGTTGCGACGTGTGATCTGGCCGTTGCTTCGGAAGACGCGAAATTCGCGACGTCGGGTGTGAACATCGGGCTCTTTTGCTCGACACCGATGGTTGCGCTGTCGCGCAACGTGACGCGCAAGCAGGCGATGGAGATGCTCTTGCTCGGTGAATTTCTGCCCGCAGCCCGCGCAGTGGACATCGGCCTCGTCAATCGGGCGGTACCGCAGGACGAACTCGCCATGGTCGCGCAGCGCATGGCGCGGACGATTGCCGACAAAGCGCCCGTCGCGATCAAGATTGGCAAGGAAGCCTTTTACAGGCAGGCGGAAATGAGCCTCGAGCAAGCCTATGCCTACGCGGGCGCCGCGATGGCGGAAAACATGCTTGCACGCGATACGACCAAGGGCATCGACGCATTCATTCGCAAAGAGCCGATGCCGCCGTGGGAGGGCGACTAGAGCGCCTGTTGCAAGCGCTCAGCCCACTTTGCAGCCCCAGAATTCGGTGCGGTCCGCCATGAAGTATCCCGACT
>JASFFN010000231.1:0-4539 GCA_050124275.1 Roseobacter sp.
GAGGGCCGGGGCACATCATCTTGTCATTCTCTCAAGAAACTCCGGGCTGGCGCGCATTTTGACAGAAACTGCAGCCCGATCAAATGCAGCGTCCTCCGTCCACTTCCAAGGCGACGCCGGTGATCATCGAGGCTTCGTCCGAGCATAAAAAGCAAGCGGCGTTGCCCATGTCCTCCGGTGTCGAAAAACGGCCCAGCGGGATCGTGCTGAGGAATTTGGCGCGCATTTCCGGCGTATCCTCGCCCATGAAGGATTTGAGCAACGGGGTTTCCCCGGCCACCGGGTTCAGGGCATTGACGCGGATGCCCTGTGGCGCAAGCTCGACCGCCATGGCCTTGGTCGCTGTAATCAGCCAGCCCTTGGAGGCGTTGTACCAGTTGAGACGCGGGCGCGGCGACACACCGGCGGTGGACGCGATATTCAGAATGACACCGGACCCACGGGCCTTCATCAGGGGCATCAGTGCGCGGGTCGTCAGGTAGACGGATTTCATGTTCACCGCGACGACGCGGTCGAAATCGTCCTCGGTCACATCTTCGAGCGCGGCCGGCAAATGGGTGACGCCGGCGTTGTTGACCATGATGTCGATCCTGCCCCAGATGTCCCGTGCATTTTCGATCATGGCGTTCACGGAGATACCGTCACTCACATCCGCCTGCCGGGAAATGGCATTTTCGCCCAGTTCTTCGGCCATGTCAGCCGCGCCCCCGGCGTTGATGTCCGCGACCATCACCCGACAACCTTCGGCTATGAATTTCCGCGCAATGCCAGCGCCGAAGCCGGAAGCGGCACCCGTTACGATGGCCGTTTTGTCCTTTAATCGCATGGCGCTCCCCTTTGTCAGAACTGTTTGCTTTTTGCGCTCGTTTCGTACTGCGGACATGTTTGGGCGCGCGGATCAACCTGCAGTCTGGTGGCCCTTGTCACGGCATCATTGTCGGCATGCATCGCATTATCAAGTGCCTCCTCGATGGGAACCTTTCCGTGGTGATATACGGGCCAGCATTCATCTTCGATGAAGGTCCTGGTTCCGTATGAGGTGCTCGGGCAGGCGCGGGGCTGCCGCCAGCAGGCTCCTGGTGTACTCATGTTGCGGGTGGCCAAAAACCTGCTCCGTCCGGCCTTCCTCCACGATCCTGCCGGCCTGCATCACCAGCACCCTGTCCGTGACGGATCTGACCACCGTGAGATCGTGGGATACGAAGAGATAGGTGAGTGCATGGGTGCGGCAGAGTACGGCCAGAAGGTCGAGGATCTGCGCCCTCACCGATACATCCAGAGCGGAAACCGCTTCGTCGAAGATGATGAGCTCGGGCTGGATGATGAGCGCGCGGGCAATTGCGATACGCTGGCGCTGGCCGCCGGAGAATTCGTGAATATAGCGGTTGGAATCCTGCGCACGCAGCCCCACGGCGGAGAGCGCCTCCGCCACAGCATCCTTGCGGGCCTGTCCTGACGGCGGTTTGTCGAGAAGGTGATATGGCTCTGTGATAAGGCGCGCGACGGTGTGCCGGGGATTGAAGCTGCCGTAGGGATCTTGAAACACCACCTGCATTTTCTGCCTTGCGATGCGCGCGGCGCGCGGATCGCCGGTGATCTCCTGTCCCGAAAGAGTGACGCTGCCCGCCTGCACGGGTTCCAGTCCGAGCACGGCGCGGATCAGCGTCGATTTTCCGCAACCGCTTTCTCCGACCAGCCCGACACGCTCGCCGCGATCGATGGTAAAGCTGACGCCGCGCACGGCTTCGAAGACAGTCCTTTTCCGGAACAGATGACGTCGCGCCAGAGGGTAATGCCTTTCAAGATCACGCACCGTCATCAGGGTGGATGACGCGGGCGCCGGAGGCAGATTGACACGGTGGCTGGCGGCGGCAAAGAGCATTCTGGTGTAAGGGTGCTTCATGTCGGAAAGCACCAGATCCGTCCGGCCGGTTTCCACAACCTCGCCTTTCTGCATGACGGCAATGCGATGCGCGTAGCTTGCCACGACGGCGAGGTCATGGGTGACGAGCATGAGCCCCATGCCCTCCTTCCGCGTGAGCGAGACCAGCAGATCAAGAATTTGCGCCTGTGTCGTCACGTCCAGCGCCGTTGTCGGCTCGTCCGCGATCAGAACTTGCGGGTTGAGCGCGATGGCCATTGCGATGACCACGCGCTGTCGCTGCCCACCGGAAAGCTGGTGTGGATACCGCCCCGGCGGAAACCTGTCCGGTGGCAGGCCGACACGCTTCAGTGTTTCGATAGCCTGGGCTTCGGCTTGGGCGGCGGTCTTGCGGGTATGGATCCGGATGGTTTCCGCGACCTGCGCGCCGATGGTCTGCAGCGGGTTGAGCGCGGTCATGGGTTCCTGAAAGACCATGCCCAGACCGCGGCCACGAATTGTGCAGAGTGCCGTTTCGGGCAGTTCGGAGAGTGTCTGATCGCCCAATCGGATGGTCCCGCTTGCACGCGCCAACGGCGGCAGCAGGTGCAGCGCGGCCAGTGCGGTCATTGATTTCCCCGATCCGCTTTCGCCGGTGATCGCGAGTATTTCACCGGGTGCAACCGAAAGCGACACATTGCGCAGGATGCTGGTGTGGTGGATATCGACGCTCAGGTTTTCGATCACCAAACCGGTCATGCGCTGCGCCTCCGCAAACGCGGATCGAGCATGTCACGCAGGCCGTCGCCGAGCAGGTTGAGGCCGAGAACAATCAGGATGATCGCGAGGCCGGGCATGATGGCCAGATGCGGCGCGAGCGTCACGAGGGTTTGCGCATCCGCCAGCATCCGGCCAAGCGACGGTGTTGGCGGTTGTACGCCGAGGCCGACGAAAGACAGGGCCGCTTCCACCTGAATGCCGAGCGCGAACTGGATCGTCGCCTGCACAATCAGCAGGTTCAGCACGTTGGGCAATATGTGCTCGACGGATATGCGCGCGGTGTTCTTGCCGGCCATGAAAGCGGCCAGAATGAACTCCCGTTCCCACAGGGGCAGGGCGGCGCCTCGGGTCACGCGGGCGAAGACGGGGATGTTGAACAGACCAAAGGCAATGATCGCATTTGTGGCCGAGGGGCCGAAGACCGCCGTGATGAGGATCGCCATGACCAGCAGCGGAAAGGCGAAGATAATGTCGTTGCCGCGCATGATCGTCTCGTCGAGCCAGCTGCCTTTGCGCGCGGCGGCAGCCAGCCCAAGCGGAACCCCGAGGGTGAGCCCGATGGCAAGGGCAACCAGAGCGACCGCGATCGATGTGCGGGTTCCCACCATGACCATGCTGAGAATATCCCGGCCCAACTGGTCCGTGCCCAGTAGGTGCACCGCGTTTGGGTTTTGCAGTTTTTCGGGAATGTTGAGCAGCGTGTAGTCGTAAGGTGTCCAGACGAGGGACAGAAGTGCCAGGGCTATGAAACCGGCCGAGAGCAGGGCGCCGAGGATCAGAGGGCGGCTCACGTGCGGTCCCTCAGGCGCGGGTCGACAGCTGCGTAGGCCAGATCAACGAGAAAGTTGATGAGGATCACGCCGAAGACGACGAGCATCACGACGCTCTCCACCACGATCAGATCGCGCGCGGAAATGGACTGGAAAATGAGTCGCCCCAACCCGGGCAGGTAAAACACCTGTTCGATGATGATCGTGCCTGCGAACAGAAAGGAGAACTGCAGGCCGACGATGGTCAGCACCGGGATCAGGGCATTGCGTAGTCCGTGTCGCCACAGGGTCTGTCGCTGGCTGAGTCCTTTGGCGCGGGCGGTCCGCATGAAATCCTCGCCCAGCACGTCGAGCAGCGCGGAGCGCATCACGCGTGTCAGGATCGCGGCCTGAGGCAGGGCAAGCGCCACGGCCGGTAACGTGAGCGCACGGATACAGGGCCAGAAGCCCTCGGTCCAGCCGGGAAAGCCTCCGGCCGGGAACCAGCGCCACTGGATCGCGAAGACGAGCACCAGCATCATGGCAAACCAGAAGTTCGGGATCGCGACGCCAAGTTGCGTCCCGCCCAGCACCGCAAGGTCGCCCGCCCGGTCACGATGAGAGGCGGCATAAACGCCGGCGGGAATGGCGATGATGACGGAGAGCAGCAGCGCGTAGAGGGCCAGAGGGATCGATACCCCGATACGATCCGCGACCATCTGGGAAACCGGCGTGCGATAGGTGTAGGAGGTGCCGAAATCGCCAGTCAGCATGCCGCCGACCCACTCCAGATATCTCTGCGTCTTGGGCACGTCGAGGCCAAGCTCGGTACGCAGCGCCGACAGGGTTTCGGGCTGGGCATTGATCCCCAGCATGAAAGACGCCGGGTCACCCGGCGCGACCTCGATCACCGAAAAGATGACCAGAGAGGCAACAAACAGGCTAAGAACCAGTGACGTGAAGCGTTTCAGGATGTAAAGCTGCATCGGTTTCACGTTAGGCGCCGTGTGTTGCAGGGTCCAGAGGGCTTGTGTCCCGGTCTGATCGCGTTAAGTCCGGGTAGATGGAAAAGCCACGTCTCATCGGAGCAGAGATCTTTCGCCACTCCAACTACGGCCGCTGGCATCCGTTGCGCGTGCCGCGGGTCTC